>NZ_DATGNR010000022.1:0-39153 GCF_035306605.1 Xanthomarina sp.
TACACTTTTTCGTTGGCTATAGAATCTAAATACTGACGTTCCTTAACTGCATCGCCACTTGCATATACTCTTGCATCTTCGTCTATACTGTTTGCCTTAAATGTAAAAGACAATTGGTAAATACTTACCAAACCAAATAAAATTGCAAATAGTTTTACTAATCCTTTATTCTGCATTATTTATTAAATTAATTAGTTCTGTGTTCTGAATTTTAAAAACGAGCAAATATATATCTTCTATACTTATTTAACAAAATGTTTAGGATATATAACAAAAAAAAAACAGCTATAAAATGCTGTTTTTCTTTCTTCTTTAAAAGTTACAGGCTTACATGCCTTGTAACTTGTCAGTTTTTTCATAACCTGCTGGAGGAGTCATATCAAACTTATCATCTGATACAGCTTCTTTTTTAATTTCAGTAACTTCCTGAGTGATAGTTAAATCCATACCCATTTGAGTCATATTCATAGTTAAATAAAGCGGATATCCTTTTAAATCAGCTCCTAACATAGTAGATTGCTGAGAAATAGCACTCAACTTATCAGTGGTATACACATCCATTTTAACTACTACACCATCTTTTTCTATTTCTACATGATATTCTTGACATTCGTAACCAAGGACATTTTTAGTAGAATCGCCCTTAGTAACCTTCACACTTTCCATGTCCTCTTCTGAAGGCTCCATAGTTTGAATTACGTACTTTTTACCCGTCATTTGATTGTTTAGGGTCATAAGCATTTGGTTATTATCGTTGTCCATAATAGCCACACTAGAACCCGTCATGAAATTATTAGTTTCAGAGCGCGTTTTGTTTCCTTTAAAATAAGTCGTAGTAATAATATCGCCAATCATTGCTAATTGACCTTGCAACTCAGCATTCTCTGTAGACATGGTTTGTTTTGATTTAACCACACCTTCAGTCAGCATTTCTTGTGAAAAGCCTAGACTGCTAATGGCTATAAATAGAATTAATAATAGATTTTTCATGGTAATAGTTTTGATTAAGTGTTTGTATAAAAAAATGTCATTCTGGATAAATGTATAGAATCTTTAATAAATAAAATAAATTATTTTTAAGAATCAACTACCAGAATGACATTCTGCTAAATTTATTATAATTCTAAAAGACTGTTTACTTTTCTAACAGCATCAGCACTTTCTTGCATGTTTGCTTTTTCCGCGTCATTTAAGTCAATTTCTACTATTTTTTCAATTCCCTGTCTTCCTAAGATGACTGGAACTCCAAAACAGATATCTTTTAATCCGTATTCACCATCTAATAATACGGAACAAGGAAACATTTTTTTCTGATCGCAAGCAATAGCCTGAACCAATCCGCTTACGGCTGCTCCAGGAGCATACCAAGCTGAAGTACCTAATAATTTAGTAAGGGTTGCTCCACCAACTTTAGTATCTTCTTTAACTTGCTCTAAACGCTCTGCTGATAAAAATTCAGAAACAAGCACCGAGTTCCTTGTAGCTAATCTAGTTAATGGAATCATACCTGTGTCACTATGCCCACCTAAAACCATTCCGTCTACATCACTAATTGGTGCTCCTAAAGCTTCGGCTAATCTGTATTTAAAACGTGCAGAATCTAAAGCACCACCCATACCTATAACTCTGTTTTTAGGTAAACCAGTTGTTTTAGCAGCTAAATAAGCCATGGTATCCATAGGATTACTTACTACAATAAGAATAGTGTCTGGTGAATGTTTCACTAAGTTTGCTGAAACGTCTTTTACAATTCCAGCATTAATACCTATTAACTCTTCACGAGTCATTCCTGGTTTTCTTGGAATTCCTGAAGTAATAACACAAACATCACTCTTTGCTGTTGCAGAATAATCGTTGGTGACTCCTGTTATTTTTGTATCAAATCCGTTTAATGAAGCTGTTTGCATTAAATCCATGGCTTTCCCTTCAGCAAAACCTTCTTTAATGTCTAATAAAACCACTTCTGAAGCAAAATTTTTAATCGCTATGTATTCTGCACAACTTGCTCCTACTGCTCCTGCTCCTACTACTGTTACTTTCATAATTATATATGTTTTTTTTAATGTGAAACGATGTATTTAAAACGATGGTAAAAATACGAATAAAATTACTGTTAATAAAAAAGCACAAGAGTAAATCTTGCGCTTTTTTTATTTTAAAACCAATTAAAATTTATTTAAAACCAAAATTCATCCCCACTGAAAATGCATTAAACTCAGATAGATGGTATTCAGCATTCAGCCTAAAGAACCCTAATTTTAGTCTAGCACCTACTGAAGCTCTTACGTCCGACACCTTGCTTGTTACAGAAAATGGATCCATTATAGTTTCTGTGCTTAATAGGTCCGTTTTTACACGATAACTTCCTAGCAAGTCAGATTCCGAAGTCCCTTTTATATATCCGATGCCTCCGTAAAAATTAATTATAGGCAATTTTGTTGAAGCTAATAATTGAAACAACCAAGTGTTGGTATTATTATCTAACCTCTGGTTCTCACCTTCTATCCCCGATGATTCTGTAACATCGTACGAACCGTCCAAATGATTATATGCAACCAGACCAGAAACTGCTACAGGCCACATGTTACCTGCAGGAAACCACTGTGTAAATTCCATTTGCATCCCTGCACCATACATGCTTATACTTACCTCATCTGTTTTAAACTCTGGAACAAAACGTGCTTTTAACTCCAAACCACTACTCAATCCAACAGACCCTTGAATAAATGCCGTTGGCAGAAGGTTTTTACTACTAGAGCCAATACCTTGTGGTATTTCTATTTCTGTTTTTTGTTCCCCAAAAATAGGATCATCATAGGTTATCTCTACAAATATAGTTGGATCATTTTTCCCCAATACCGTAGCAACCATTTGGGAAGATCCGCCTTGAACAAAAGCAACATTCTTGTACTCTTCCGTATTTAAACGAAACATTTTATGTTCATCTTTAACCATAGACGCACTGGCTATAATTGAGATTTCAAAACCACCAAGAGGTTTTACTTTTGCCGTATTAAACCAATTGGCATTCATACTATGCATGAGTCCCTCGGCTCCTGGTGCAAGATAGTCGTTAGCAAAGCGCTGTGCATCTTCAATACCGGCAGCAAGAAATACATCGATATCGTTTTGGGCTCGAGACCCAATAGATACAAGGAAAACAAAAATAAGGGCAGATAATTTTTTCATAAGATATTTTTTTTATTTTTTTTAAGCATTTAGAAGCATAAACCAGCAAACTTTGTCTACTACGTCTAAACAAGAAACTAAAACTTCAACCTAACACTTAATTTTATTTAAAATAAAATTATTCACAGACTTAAATCGGTCTTAGTAAAAAGCATGAAAACAGGCTTACTCGCGAAAGATTCTTTTATTATCTATCATGACCCCATAGTTTACTTCATCATAAACTGAAAACAAAAGTAGGTAAATTTAAGCACAACTAGCTAATTAGTACAGCAAAGCAAGTCGTAAATAAGAACCTAATTTTAAAGCCACTCAAGTCACCCAACCACGATACTTCAATACTTTTAAAACTTTTCAACATACCTAATTTCTGTTTTTTTAATAAAAATTAAGAACACCATCTAAACAAAGTGAATAATTAATTAGGCATCCTAATAACAAATTGGAATCATGAAAACCTTTAATTTATTTGATACCTCAAAAGAATTCAGTCCGAATAGTTTTGATTGGGGTGCTAATTTTGGCCTAGGTTTTAAAACCGATAGCGGACTAAGCATGAGCGCAAGATACCATCATGGTTTTGGCGATATATATGATGAAGGAAAGCCACAAAACAGAGTATGGCAATTTCCTTTAGGATTCCATTTATAATAAAATTTCACCCAATAAAAAAGGTCGCCAATATAAGGCGACCTTTTTATTTAAATGCATATAACTTTTAAGCATCAATATTGGCATATATAGCATTCTTCTCGATAAATTCTCTACGAGGCGGTACATCATCTCCCATAAGCATAGAGAAAACTCTATCTGCTTCAGCACCGTTATCTATTTGAACCAAACGCATAGTTCTGTGCTCAGGATTCATAGTCGTATCCCAAAGTTGCTCTGCGTTCATTTCTCCAAGACCTTTATAACGCTGAATGTTTACACTACCTCCAAAGGATTCTGCAAGTTCATCACGCTCCTTTTCAGACCATGCATATTCTTTTCTCTGTCCTTTTTTAACTAAATATAAAGGCGGTGTTGCAATATAAATATGTCCGTTCTCAATCAACTCTTTCATATACCTAAAGAAGAAGGTTAAAATTAAAGTTGCAATGTGAGAACCATCAATATCAGCATCACACATAATTACAATTTTATGGTAACGTAACTTAGACAGGTTTAATGCTTTACTATCTTCCTCTGTTCCAATAGTAACACCTAATGCCGTATATATGTTCTTGATCTCTTCATTTTCAAACACTTTATGCGTCATCGCTTTTTCTACGTTCAAAATCTTACCTCGTAAAGGAAGAATTGCTTGAAACGCTCTATCACGACCTTGCTTTGCCGTTCCACCTGCCGAATCTCCCTCGACAAGGAACACTTCGCATTTTGAAGGGTCTTGCTCTGAACAGTCAGATAATTTACCAGGCAAACCACCAATACTCATAACGGTTTTACGCTGAACCATTTCACGAGCTTTTTGTGCTGCATGACGAGCTTGAGCCGCAAGAATAACTTTTTGAACAATTATTTTTGCGTCTTCAGGGTTTTCCTCTAAATAATCGGTTAACATTTCAGATACAGCCTGACTTACAGAGGCTGAAACCTCTCTGTTTCCAAGTTTTGTTTTCGTTTGCCCCTCAAATTGTGGCTCTTGAACTTTCACGGAAATAATAGCTGTTAATCCTTCACGGAAATCATCTCCAGCAATATCAAATTTCAACTTATCCAACATACCAGATTCATCGGCATATTTTTTAAGTGTATGTGTTAACCCACGACGGAAACCTGAAAGGTGAGTTCCTCCTTCATGTGTGTTAATATTATTTACATAGGAGTGCAAGTTTTCAGCATATGAGGTGTTATAAACCATAGCTACCTCAACCGGTACACCATTTTTCTCTCCTTCAAAGGCAATAACATCTCTAGTTAAAGACTCTCTATTGCCATCTAAAAATTTGATAAATTCTTTAAGCCCTTCTTCCGAATGAAACGTTTCTCCTTCAAAAGAACCATCTTCTTTCTTAAAACGCTTATCAACCAAATGAATAGTAATTCCTTTATTTAAATACGCCAATTCACGCATTCTGCTTGCTAAAGTATCGTAGCTATATTCAACACTTTGGGTAAAAATAGTTGAGTCGGGTCTAAAGGTAATAACCGTCCCTCTTTTATCTGTATCTCCAACGGATCTTACAGGGTATAAAGCTTTCCCTTTTGAATACTCCTGCTCCCATTCTTTACCATCTTTATAAACAGTAGCCTTTAGGTGCTCAGATAAAGCGTTAACACAACTTACACCAACCCCGTGAAGACCTCCTGATACTTTATAAGAATCCTTATCGAATTTCCCTCCAGCACCAATTTTGGTCATAACTACTTCAAGTGCAGAAACACCTTCTTTTTTATGTAAATCAACTGGTATTCCACGTCCATCATCTTCGGTGGAAATTGAGTTGTCTTCATTAATAGTTACTGTAATATTGTTACAGTGACCAGCCATAGCCTCGTCAATAGAGTTATCTACAACTTCGTACACCAAATGGTGAAGTCCTCTTGTACCAACATCCCCAATATACATGGAAGGACGCATACGCACATGCTCCATACCTTCTAGCGCTTGAATACTATCGGCCGAGTAATTGTGCTTGTTAAATTCTTCTTTATTTTCGCTCATATAAAAAGTGTATTGTTTTTCGTTAATTTATTTGCTGGGCCATCAAATGACTTCACAAAAAAAGACGCTTCTCAGCATCCTTTTGAATACATACAAATATAAGGATAAAAAACGCTTTTAGAAAGGATTTTAACGAGTTTGATGCAATTTTATCAACATTTGTTAATTACCCAAAAGCGTCTTAAATCGCTTAAAAATGGCCTTAAATTTAATTTGATCGAATTTTAACAACTACAAAAAAGTTGTAAAAACACAAAACCTCGCAAAAGCGAGATTTTGAATTATAAAAAACAGGTGTAAAACCCTTAAAAACGTCAATTAATTATATTTTGGCATAGGCATCAGCATGAACTTTAGCTACAGCTCTTCCTGATGGATCATTCATGTTTTTAAAAGCCTCATCCCACGCTAAAGCCACTTTTGTACTACAAGCTACACTAGCCTCCTGAGGAACGCTTAAAGCGGCTGCATCGCTTGGAAAGTGCTCGGAAAATATAGAACGGTAATAATACTCCTCCTTACTTGTTGGGGTCTGAATTGGGAATTTGTATTTAGCACTTGCTAATTGCTCATCCGAAACTTCTTTTGCAACCACTTCTTTTAAGGTGTCTATCCAACTATATCCTACACCATCACTAAATTGTTCTTTTTGCCTCCAAGCAACGCTTTCTGGCAACATGTCTTCAAAAGCTTTTCTTAACACCCATTTTTCCATGCCTTGTTTGGAGCGCGGATCAACACGTGTTCCGTCTATCATTTTATCTTGAGGGTTAATGCGCATAGCAACATCCATAAAGTCCTTATCTAAAAAAGGAACACGACCTTCAATACCCCATGCCGCCAAACTCTTATTGGCTCGCAAACAATCGTATTGATGCAATTTACTTAGTTTACGAACGGTTTCCTCATGAAACTCCTGAGCGTTTGGTGCTTTATGAAAATACAAATAGCCTCCAAAAATTTCATCAGCACCTTCACCTGAAAGCACCATTTTTATACCCATCGACTTGATAACACGGGCCATTAAATACATAGGTGTACTTGCCCTAACCGTTGTTACATCATAGGTTTCTAATTGATAGATAACATCTTTTATAGCATCCAACCCTTCCTGAATAGTAAATTGTATTTCATGATGGATGGTTCCTATATAATCTGCAACCTCTCGTGCTGCTGCCAAATCTGGAGACCCTTCTAATCCAACAGAAAACGAATGTAATTGTGGATACCAAGCCTCAGTTTTATCATCAGACTCTATTCGGCGTTGGGCATATTTCTTCGCAATAGCAGACGTTATAGAAGAATCTAAACCTCCTGATAGCAAAACACCATAAGGCACATCACTCATTAATTGTCTATGTACAGCGTCCTCCATCGCTTGACGGAGTTCAGTAATTTCAGTTTTGTTATGTGCTACAGCGGAATAATCAGTCCACTCTCGTTCATACCATCTAACCAATTCTCCAGTTTTACTGGACAAATAATGTCCTGGTGGAAAAAGCTCAATGTTAGTACAAACACCTTCAAGGGCCTTTAATTCTGATGCCACATAAAAAGTTCCATATTCATCCCAACCCATGTATAAGGGAATAATCCCCATATGATCTCTAGCAACCAAGTATTCGTCCTTCTCAACATCATAAATGGCAAAACCAAACATACCGTTCAGATCGTCTATAAAATCAACACCCTTTTCTTTATAAAGAGCTAAAATAACCTCACAGTCGCTTTGAGTTTGAAAGTTGTAAGTGCTTTTTAATTGTTTTCTAAGCTCTCTGTGGTTATATATTTCACCATTGGCGGCTAAAACAAGTTGTTTGTCTTCACTCAATAAAGGCTGTTTCCCTGAAGATGGATCTACAATCGCTAAACGCTCATGAGCCATAATAACCTTATCATCGCTGTAAATTCCGCTCCAATCTGGACCTCTATGACGAATTTTTTTGGCCATCTCTAAAACCTGAGGCCTTAAATCTTCCGTTTTTTGCTTCAATTCGAAAGCACATACTATTCCACACATAATCTATTTCTTTTGATGTTTTTAAAATCTGACACAAATATGACTCTGAAATATGATTATTGAAAGTGTAAGCGGCAAAACGGTTACAAATGAAAACTAAATAACGGCAAGTAACCTAAATTTGAAACTTATTAAACATATTCTTCGTCGTATCTTTATAGAATGAAATAAGAGCCTTCACCTAATGCGCATGAATAATAATGTAAAAGTCAAAGCGTTAAATTTATGATGAAATAAACCTATTTATTTTAATTCCTTTATATTTATAAAAAAAATCTATGAAAAATTCAACTTTATTCTCCGTCTTAGCAATAGCTTGTATCATGTTATTTTCAACTAACATGGTGGCTCAAAATTTTAGCGATTTAGATAAAAGCCCAATGGATGCCGCTACGTTTCCTAGCGACTACAAAATTTCAGAAAAACAAGTCAAGGTTGTATACAGCAGACCGCAATTAAAAGGAAGAGATATTAATAAATTAGCGCCAAATGGGAAGGTATGGCGAACTGGAGCTAACGAAGCTGTAGAAATAACCTTATACCAAAACAAAAGGATTGGCGACAAGGAAGTGAAAGCGGGAACTTATTCCCTATTCACCATTCCTGGTGAAAAAGAATGGACGGTTATCTTAAACACCGATCTAAATGTTTGGGGAGCCTATTCTTATAATGAAGCCAACGACGTACTTAGAGTAAATGTACCAGTTAACGAAGACAAAAAATCTTTAGAAGCCTTCTCAATAGCTTTTGACGATGAAGGCAACATGCATTTAGGCTGGGATACCTTAAGACTAAAGGTTCCAATGAAATAATACTTAAAATCTTAACTTGATTCTAATAAAAAATGTTCCAAGAATTAACAGTCTTGGAACATTTTTTATTGGAATCTAAAGTTATCTCCTATTAAGGGATATTCAAATACTTATGAGTTTGTAACGACACTTTCCACTGCGGGTTTGCCATAACATAATCTACAATTAACGGCACCATCTTATCACGAACACTCCATTCGGGTTGCAAGTACAATATACAGTCCTTGCCCACTTTTGCCGCTTGTTCTTCAGCAAATTTAAAATCGCTCTTATTAAAAACAATCATTTTAAGCTCGTTTGCTTTTTGATATATTTCTTCTGTAGGAAGCTTCAATTTTTTAGGCGACAAACAAATCCAATCCCAAGTTCCAGATAATTTGTATGCCCCCGAAGTTTCAATATGTGTTTGTAAACCTTTTGCCTTAAGTTGCGCAGTCAAAGCCGTCATATCCCAAGTTAAAGGTTCTCCTCCCGTAACAACAATAGTTTTACTGTATTTAGCAGCATTCGCTACAATTTTTTCAGTCTCTGTAGGTGGATGCAGTTCTGCCAACCAACTTTCTTTCACATCACACCAATGGCAACCAACATCGCAGCCACCAATTCTAATAAAATACGCGGCGGTTCCTTTATGATAGCCTTCACCTTGAATGGTGTAAAACTCTTCCATTAAAGGCAACATCAACCCTTTATCTATTAGCTCTTGTCTTTCACTTCTTGTCATAGGTGCAAAGATAACTATTTCAGCATTTAAACATATTAAGTGCTTAAACTATTTAATTTTAAAATTTTATACAAACTATTCTAAATCATGTTTAGGAATAGACCTTCTTTCTTTATTAAAAAAACAACTTACATTTGAAATATGCCCCCCTAAAGTCATCTTCCTAAATTGTTCAAAAGAATTCCCTTTTGATTGATACAAGATTTGTATTTTTATGAAAAATTTTGAGATACATGGATAGAAAGGAAGCGTTCTTTAATCATATTACAGAAGGCAATGCAAACAAAGGCGAGTACATTACCTTAGGCTCGGCAATGTTAGACGGAGAAACGATAAAGAATGCCTATGTTAACATCCCTTTAAAAACCATGAATAGACATGGTTTAATTGCGGGAGCTACAGGAACTGGAAAAACAAAAACTCTTCAGGTAATCGCCGAAAACTTAAGCGAAAAAGGAGTTCCGGTGCTACTTATGGACGTTAAAGGAGATTTAAGCGGACTAGCAAAAGCCAGTCCAGGACACGCGAAAATTGACCAACGTCATGAACAAATTGGCTTACCTTTTGAAGCAAAGGGATTTCCTGTTGAAATACTAACCCTTTCAGCACAGAATGGGGTGAGACTTCGCGCAACCATTAGCGAGTTTGGACCTGTGTTGATATCTAGAATTTTAGATGTCACAAGCACCCAAGCCGGTATAATTTCAGTTATTTTTAAATACTGCGATGACCACAATTTACCTCTTCTAGATTTAAAAGATTTTAAAAAAATCTTGCAATATGCCACAAATGAAGGCAAAGAAGAATTTGAGCAAGCCTACGGTAGGATTTCTTCTGCTTCAACTGGTGCCATTTTAAGAAAGCTAGTAGAATTAGAACAACAAGGCGCAGATTTATTTTTTGGCGAAAAATCCTTCGATCCTCAAGACCTACTGAGAACAGATGAAAATGGAAAGGGATACATCAATATCATCCGTTTAACAGATATTCAAGACAAACCTAAATTATTCTCAACCTTTATGTTGAGCTTGTTAGCGGAAATATATTCTACCTTTCCAGAAAGAGGAGACTCAGGACAGCCAGAATTGGTCATGTTTATCGACGAAGCTCATTTAATTTTTAACGAGGCTTCCAAAGCCTTACTAAATCAAATTGAAAGCATCGTAAAACTAATACGTAGTAAAGGGGTTGGATTATATTTTGTTACCCAAAACCCGACCGATGTTCCCGAGGCTGTTTTAGCCCAATTAGGCTTAAAAGTACAGCATGCTCTAAGAGCTTTTACAGCAAAAGACAGAAAGGCCATAAAGCTGACAGCACAAAATTATCCAGACACAGAATATTACGATACAGCAAGCGTGCTTACTTCGTTAGGAACAGGTGAAGCCTTAGTTTCTGCCCTAGACGAAAAAGGCCGACCAACACCATTAGCAGCCACCATGCTCCGAGCACCTATGAGCAGAATGGACATTTTAACCGACTCAGAATTACAAGATTTACTTAATAACTCGAAATTAGTTAAAAAATACGCGGAAGAAATTGATAGAGAAAGTGCCTACGAAATGCTTCATGAAAAAATTGAAATGGCACAAACGGAAGCACTAAAAGAAAAGGCCCGCAAAGAAAAAGAAGCTCTTGAAAAAGCCGAATCTAGAAGCCGAAAAACATCAACTAGAAGAAGCAGTGCAACAAATCCAATATTAAAAGTACTAACAAGTGCTACTTTTATTAGAAGTGTTTTTGGCATTCTTACTAAAGTCATCAAAAAATAAACCCGTAACTTTGTCCTCTAAATAAAATTATCCCCTTAATTTATATGAAAAAATCTATTCTTAGTTTAGCCCTAGTAGGCCTCGTTTTAATGGGTTGTAAAAACGAACAAGATCCATTTCAAATTAGTAAACAACACATTGGTTTATTAACAGATTCAACAAAAGTAAAAGATTTAAAAGCCGTTTTTGTGAACGATTCAGTTGTAGAAAGACTACTGGATAATGAGTTTACCTTCAACAGAACCGATATCGACATTTTTGATAAAACAGGAAATAAACTGCTTACTTTAACTCCTAAAAATATCCAAGACCCGGAATCTACCATTGAAACTATAAAGGTATTAGACCCTAGATTTAAAACTACCAAAGGTGTTTCAACCTTAAGCACATTTGGAGATATAGAAAAAAACTACAAAATTTCAAGCATACAAAATACACTTAAAAACGTAGTGATATTTGTAAATGAAATCAATGCGTTTTTCACCATTTCGAAAACAGAATTACCTTCTGAACTTCAATTTGACACAAGCGCACAAATTGACGCTGTACACATTCCGGAGAAGGCAAAAATTAAATATTTTATGGTTGGCTGGTAAGCCAAATTAAAAATTGAATTCGAAGTTGAAACCAAGAAAACATGCAAAAAGAGAAGAAATACACCATACAGAAAGCACCTTTTATAGTTCCAACCACCGATGGAAAAATAATTAAAGAACATTTCGGAAATGCTTCAAAAGGAGACGCTAATATAAGCATCGCACACATGGTGGCACCAGCTGGCTGGAGCGAACCTTTCCAAACTCCAAAATTCGACGAGTACACCTTTATTATAAAAGGTAAAAAACAATTTATAATCGATGGTGAGGAAATCATTTTAGAAGCTGGACAATCCATTAAAATAGAGAAAAACACTAGAGTACAATACTCCAACCCTTTTACAGAACCATGTGAATACCTTGCTGTTTGCCTGCCCGCTTTTTCCATGGACCTAGTTAACAGAGAAAACGAATGAAATTGGTTCTGCAAAAAACAATAGGCTTATTTATTAATTTAATTGGCCTATTATCCCCAAAATTAGCTGCCAGAATAGCTTTGTTCTTATTTACAAAACCCTTGAAAGGGCAAATAAACGAGAAACAATCCGACTTCTTGGATACAGCCTTTAGAGAAGAGCTTACCTACAACAACATGCCCATTATGACGTATCGTTGGCTTGGGACTAAGGAAACTGTTTTATTGGCACATGGTTGGGAAAGCAATTCGGCAAGATGGCAAACCTTAATCACCAATTTGAAAAAAAGAGGTTACGGAGTGGTTGCCCTTGATGCTCCTGCTCATGGCCGATCGGGTAGCAACAGATTTAATGCCATTATTTATTCTGAATTTATAAAAGTAGTATCGGAACGCTTTCAACCTAAAATCATAATCGGACATTCGGTGGGCGGAATGGCCACGGCGTATTTCCAACATAAATATCAAAAAGAATCCATTCAAAAATTAATTCTACTGGGTGCTCCCTCAGAATTCACAGATGTTTTAAAACGATACACAGACATGCTTGGCTTTAGCAAACGGGTTAAAAAACATCTTAATTTGATGATTAAAGAACGTTTTGGAGAATATCCTGAAGCTTTTTCAACAGCAAACTACCTAGAAAATATCAATTCAAAAGGACTAATTATTCACGATAAAAAAGACAGAATAATCCCATTTAATGATGCCGTTTTAATTAAAACCAAATACAAAAACAGCACGCTAATTTCAACAGAAGGATACGGCCACTCGCTAGCTACAGACGAAGTTTCAAACTATATTTACGATTTTTTAGACAACTAAAGTTGTTATCTTTGCCTTATGGAAGAAAATTTAAAACGAATTAATAAATTTTTAAGTGAAGTCGGATATTGTTCTCGTCGCGAAGCCGACAAACTTATCGATGCGGGTCGCGTAACCATTAATGGCGAAGTTCCTGAAATGGGAACTAAAATTGGCCCAAACGACGTGGTTCATGTAGATGGAGAACTAATAAAAAACACTAAAGAGCAGTTTGTTTATCTAGCCTTCAATAAACCTGTAGGTATTGTTTGTACAACGGATACCCGTGTAGAAAAAGACAACATTATCGATTATATTAATTATCCGAAACGTATTTTCCCAATTGGAAGATTAGATAAGCCTAGCGAGGGCTTAATTCTATTAACGGATGATGGTGATATTGTAAATAAAATACTTCGAGCCAACAACAACCACGATAAGGAATATATTGTTACGGTTGATAAACCTATTTCTCAAACGTTCATAAAACACATGTCAGAAGGGGTGCCTATCTTGGACACCATCACTAAAAAATGTGTGGTTGAAAAACTGGGGACTTATGAGTTCAGAATCATCCTTACTCAAGGCTTAAACCGTCAGATTCGTCGTATGTGTGAATATTTAAATTACGACGTACAGACATTAAAACGCGTTAGGATTATGAACATAAAACTTGATATGCCTGTAGGAAAATATAGAGAACTTACAAAAACCGAATTTAATGAGCTTTCTGAATTACTGGCAGATTCTGCTCAAGATGTTACTACCACAAGCAAACCAAGCAGAAGGAAAAAAAAGTAGAAGACACATATCCCTTGTCACCTAACCATCCCAAGGCATAACTTAAAAACTTTTAGAACATACAATAGAAAAGTTCTAATTTGTGAAGAAGGCAGAAGCAGCAACCATGGAGTGGACTTCAACTTTTTTGGACACTAATTAGTTGTTTATTATAAACCAAAAGAAAAAACACCTAGCAACCCAACAGGCGGAAACAGGTAGCTACACCATATTTTGGAGTTGAACCACCTCGGGCTGTCTTTCAAAATTTTGTAATTCTCTTAAAGAAAAAGGCATCAATTTTATTATTGGAGCCTCACATTCGATTTAAAGGATAAGTAGGCGAACAAGCCATCATCTTTGTAAACAATCCCTATCCTTAAACGACGCTTCAGGGTTTAAGGATAGGGATCAGTTGTTCGCCAAATAATTCTTATTTATGACGTAGCTCTCGAGCTAGCAAAGTATTTTTCAACAGCATAGCAATAGTCATAGGTCCTACTCCTCCAGGAACCGGAGTAATAAAACTAGCTTTCTTGCTTACATGTTCAAAATCTACATCGCCTGTAATAGCATAACCTTTTGGAGAGTTTTCATCTACAACACGGGTAATACCTACATCAATAATAACCACATCATCTTTTACCATTTCCGCTTTTAGGAAATTAGGAACACCTAAAGCTGTAATAATAATATCTGCTTGAGAAGTTATTTGAGTAATGTTTTTTGTGTGACTATGGGTAACAGTTACAGTGGAGTTTCCAGGAAAACCTCGCCTTCCCATTAAAATACTCATAGGTCTTCCAACAATATGAGAACGACCAATAACAACAGTATGCTTCCCTTTGGTTTCTACATTATATCTATCCAATAATTCAAGAATACCGAATGGAGTTGCTGGAATAAAAGTCGACATATCTAAGGCCATTTTACCAAAGTTCATGGGGTGAAATCCATCCACATCTTTATCAGGATCTACAGCCATTAAAACTTTTTGAGTATCTATTTGTTTTGGTAATGGCAACTGAATGATAAATCCATCAATATCCGGATTGTTGTTCAGTTCTTCAATTTTATCCAAAAGCTCAATCTCACTAGTGGTGTTGGACATTCTAACCATAGTAGATTCAAATCCTACTCGTTCGCAAGCTTTTACTTTACTAGCAACATAGGTTAAACTAGCTCCATCGTTTCCAACAATAATAGCAGCTAAATGAGGCACTTTCTCTCCTTTAGCTTTCATTTTTTTTACTTCTTCAGCAATTTCATTTTTAATGTCGTTGCTAACTTTTTTTCCGTCTAGTATTACCATGCCTATTAGTTTTCAATCCTAGTTGCAGTTTTCAGTAGGCTAACTTAATCTTGTTTATATAGATTGTGAACTAAGCTTGTCCGAATCACTCCAAATTTGATCGAATTATTAATCATATAATTTGTTAATTTATCTCATTCCTTTCATTGCCTGCATAATGGCTTTCCCTTTTCCACCTTGCATCATCTTCATCATCTTGCTCATTTGGTCGAACTGCTTAAGCAACTGATTCACCTCTTGTACCGAAGTTCCCGATCCTTTAGCAATACGCTTTTTTCTGCTGGCATTGATAACCGATGGACTTGTACGCTCCAAAGGTGTCATAGAATGGATAATTGCTTCAATACCTTTAAAAGCATCGTCATCGATATCAATATCTTTCATCATTTTTCCAGCTCCAGGAATCATTCCAATAAGGTCTTTCATATTACCCATTTTCTTGATTTGCTGAATCTGCTTTAAGAAATCGTCAAATCCAAATTGATTTTTAGCAATTTTCTTTTGGATTTTTCTAGCTTCTTCTTCATCGTATTGCTCTTGAGCTCTTTCCACAAGAGACACAACGTCTCCCATTCCAAGAATTCGATCTGCCATACGAGACGGATAGAAAATATCGATAGCTTCCATTTTCTCACCTGTACCAATAAACTTAATAGGTTTATTTACTACTGATTTAATAGAAATAGCAGCTCCACCACGAGTATCACCATCTAATTTTGTTAAGATTACCCCATCAAAATTCAAGACATCGTTAAACGCTTTTGCGGTATTAACAGCATCCTGACCAGTCATAGAATCCACTACAAATAGAGTTTCTTGTGGTTGAATGGCTTTATGGATATTTGATATTTCGGTCATCATGGCTTCATCTACTGCCAAACGACCCGCCGTATCTATAATCACAACATTAAACCCATTGGCTTTAGCATGAGCCACACCTGCTTTTGCAATGGCTACCGGATCGGTATTGCCTCTATCGCTAAAAACCTCTACATTTATTTGCTCTCCAACTACATGTAATTGGTCTATTGCAGCAGGACGGTAAACGTCACAGGCTACTAATAAAGGCTTTTTTGTTTTTTTGTTTTTAAGAAAATTAGCCAGTTTTCCGGAAAAGGTTGTCTTACCAGAACCCTGTAGACCAGACATTAATATAATACTCGGATTTTCAGACAGATTAATTCCTGCAGCATCTCCTCCCATTAATTCGGTTAACTCGTCCTTAACGATTTTAACCATTAATTGTCCTGGCTGAAGCGTAGTTAATACGTTTTGTCCAAGAGCTTTTTCTTTTACTCGAACGGTAAATTCTTTAGCAATTTTAAAGTTAACATCGGCATCTAAAAGCGCTCTACGAACTTCTTTTAAGGTTTCGGCAACGTTTACCTCTGTAATACTTCCGTGTCCTTTAAGAACATGTAAGGCTTTATCTAACTTTTCGCTTAAATTATTAAACATAATAGATCTTCATTTTTAAGTGGCACAAAAATAGGAATTTCAAGTGTATTTATGAAGTTAAGTATAGATTTAATTACACAAAAAAAGAGTTGCTAAATTTAGCAACCCTTTAATCAATTCAACTTGTAATTAACACTATAACTAAATTATATAAGAAGTTTAATATTGGCATAGGAATTTTCAAGTGCTTTTTGAACTTTAGTGTCGTCCAACCAACTCACTTCCGTAATCCCTTCATTTTCTTGAGGTGTCAAAACGCCGTCATAAGAAGTTTTCATTTCAAACCAATAAGTTATTTTAATTTTATTCCTCCCATTTCGTCTAAAAATATGATAGGTCGTTTCCAAAGGCTTCACTATTTTCAAGCCTTTTACTCCTGTTTCTTCCTCTACTTCTCGAATGGCAGTAAGCTCAATGGCTTCCTTTTTTTCGGTTTTACCTTTAGGTAAATCCCATTTGTCATTTCTATAAATAAATAAAATTTCCCCCTTATCATTATAAACCTTTCCTCCTCCAGCAACCACATTAGGCAGTTTTTTTAAAAACTTTTTTAGAAGTTTGTCCTCATCATCATGTATAAGTCTTACTTCATTCAAACTAGTCTTATTAAGTTCTTTTACAACCTTGTTTAGATCGACCGTTTTTAAAATATAATTTTTAAAACCTTTTTCTTTTTCAACCTTAGTGGTTAAAACTATAGGTTTATCGTTTACAAAAACTTTATACATAAGACGATTAAGACATTTTTATCTTGTAAAAATAAAAACTTTTGGCTCAAAACAATAAATTTCTTTAGTAATTATAATTCAAAAATCAAATTCACAAATTAATTAAAAATGTGTAATTTTGCAGTTATGATTTTCAACAAACATACAGCAAGAAAAACAGCGGAAGTTTTATTGCAAATAAACGCTATTAAATTAAGTCCAACCGAGCCTTTTACCTGGGCATCAGGATGGAAATCACCTATCTATTGCGACAATAGAATCGTATTATCGTTTCCTACCATACGTAACTACATTCGCGAAACCATGGCTAAGCAAATCGAAAAGCAATATGGGAAACCAGATGTTATTGCAGGAGTTGCTACGGGAGCTATTGGTATTGGCATGCTAGTTGCCGAGTATTTAGGCGTACCTTTTATATATGTACGCCCAGAAGCCAAATCGCACGGAAGGCAAAACCAAATTGAAGGGTACGCGGAAAGCGGACAAAACGTGGTAGTGATTGAGGATTTAATTAGTACGGGAAAAAGCAGTTTAAATGCAGTGAAAGCATTAAAAGATGCCAACCTGAATGTAAAAGGAATGATAGCCATTTTTTCCTACGGCTTTGATGTTGCCAATAAAAGCTTTGAAGAAGAGAACATTTTTGTTGAAACATTAAGCAATTACGAAACCCTGCTAGAGGAAGCTTTAGAAACAAATTATATTTCACAAAAGGAATTAGCAACATTAGCAGATTGGAATGCCAATCCAAGTAAATGGAACGGCAATAACCCCGTTTAACATAAAAGATATGAACTTAGAATCACAAACAGTAAAAGTAGATAAATCGCAAGAAGAGGTGTTTAACTTTTTATCTGAAATTAAAAACTTCGAAAAACTAATGCCAGATAACATTAATAAGTTTGAAGTATTAGGAGAAGATAAATTTTTATTTGCCCTTAAGGGGATGCCAGAAATTGTTCTTAAGAAAAAAGAATTAGTAGCTCCAAACAAAATTGTTTTAGGAGCTGCAGGTGGAAAAATAGATTTTTCTTTAACAGGCCTTATTACCGAAACTGAGCCAGGAAAAAGCGAAGTAAAACTCATGTTTGACGGCGACTTCAACGCCATGATGGCCATGATGATAAAAGGACCAATCTCTAAATTTATTGAAACTCTTGCAGGAAATATTCCTCAAGCCGTTTAATACAATAATTGAATTTGTTTTAAGTCGAACTCTTTTAAAACCTCGTCTTCTAATAGAATTTGTAGGTTCCCAGATTGAGTAACCGATTTAATAAAACCCAAAAACATAAAACCTTCAGCATCTTTAAATGTTGAAGGTTTGTCTTTTCTAAACAAAACCTTTTCGTAAGCAGACTTCAATTCTTGAAACTTGCCTTGTTCCAAAAGCTTGAAATAACCATTCAAATCTGCAACTAAAACCTGAAGGATTTCATCTAAATCAAACACCTTTCCTGAAATAAGTTGAAGCGAAGACGCCTTAGGCAAACCTGCAAAATTGGTTTGATTAACATTTAAACCAATGCCAACTATAGTTTCCTTCAACCGATTCTGCTTAATGACATTTTCAATTAAAACACCACAAATCTTTTTATCTGCTGACAAAATGTCGTTGGGCCATTTAATGCGCAGTTTGGGTATTAAAAATCGATCCAAGGTCTTTACTATAGCTAAAGAAGTCACCATACTAATATAAAAACTCTTATCAATATCCAACCACGATACATCTTTTAAAACACTAAGCATAAGGTTCTTAGATGCTTCCGACGCCCAAACTGTCCCCATCTGCCCTCGCCCTTGGGTCTGGAAATCTGTTACAACAACGGTAGCATCGGCAACTAGTTGACTCGCGCTTAACTGCTTTAAATAGTTGTTTGTAGAATCGATGGCACTAAGTTTGATTATACGCATTATATTATAGTTATATTTGTACAGTAAAATCTTATGAAAATTTTAGAGTATAAAGAACTAAAAAATAATAACTTTGCACAAATTAAAAATCATTAATGGCGAAAAAAGAATCTAACGCAGACCTGCTAATAGCAAATATCTTAAGTGGAATTGAAGATGTAAAAGGAGAAGACATCAATATACTCGATTTACGAGAGATTGACAATACAGTTTGCGACTACTTTATTATATGTGAAGGCAAATCTAACACTCAGGTGAATGCCATTGTAAATTCCATTCAAAAAAAGGTAAGTAAAGAATTAAAAGATAAACCTTGGCATATTGAAGGTGAAGATAATGCGGAATGGGTTTTAATGGACTATGTAAACGTAGTGGTACACGTGTTCCAAAAACAAATTAGAGAATATTACGATATAGAAGGTCTCTGGGGAGACGCTAAAATAACGGTTATTGAAACAAAATATTAAAACGAATTAATGTCAAAAAAGAAAAATATAAACCCTAAAAAACCAAAATTCAGTCCTTACTGGATTTATGGTATTATCATAGTCATCTTTTTAACCATGCAAGTGTTTAGTGGGAGTAGCTTTCAGGAAACTGGAACAACAACCCCTTCACAATTCATGAACTTTTTATTAGATGGCGATGTTGAAAAAGTTGAAATAGTTAATAGGCGCGAAGCAAAGGTATACTTAACACCGGAAGCTGAACAGAAGGAAATTCATAAGCAATCGAAGCCTTCTACCATATTACCATCAACTACTAAAGCACCTAATTATAAGTTTGAATTTGGAGATCTACAAAATTTCGAAGACGATATTGCTAAAGCCATTTCTGAGCAACACTTAGATCCAAAACCAAAAATTGAATACAAAACGGAACAAAACCTCTGGGGCGATTTTCTAATAGGCTTACTTCCTTTTATTCTTTTAATTGGAGTTTGGGTATTTATTATGCGTCGTATGTCTTCTGGAGGCGGCGGCGGTGGCGGTGGCCAAATTTTCAACATAGGAAAATCTCGTGCAAAACTATTTGACGAAAATACCGATGTAAAAACATCATTTAAAGATGTTGCTGGATTAGAAGGGGCTAAAGAAGAGGTGCAAGAAATTGTAGACTTTCTTAAAAACCCGGAAAAATATACAAATTTAGGAGGTAAAATTCCTAAAGGAGCCTTATTGGTAGGACCTCCAGGAACTGGTAAAACCTTATTGGCAAAAGCGGTTGCAGGAGAAGCGAAAGTACCGTTCTTCTCATTATCTGGATCGGATTTTGTTGAAATGTTTGTGGGTGTTGGAGCGTCTAGAGTAAGAGACCTTTTTAAACAAGCGAAAGAAAAATCACCCGCCATCATATTCATTGACGAAATTGATGCCATTGGTCGTGCAAGAGGTAAAAACAACTTCTCTGGTTCTAACGATGAAAGAGAAAATACCTTAAACCAACTATTAACAGAAATGGATGGTTTTGGTACCAATACCAATGTCATAGTTTTAGCGGCAACAAACAGAGCGGATGTTTTAGATAAAGCATTAATGCGTGCTGGACGTTTTGATAGACAAATCTTTGTGGACCTTCCAGATATTCGTGAACGTAAAGAAATTTTTGAAGTTCATTTAAGACCTCTTAAAAAAGCGGAAGAATTAGATATCGACTTCCTAGCAAGACAGACTCCTGGTTTTTCAGGAGCTGACATTGCCAACGTATGTAACGAAGCTGCCCTAATTGCGGCTAGACAGGAAAAGAAATCTGTAGACAAACAAGACTTCTTGGATGCTGTAGACAGAATTGTTGGTGGTTTAGAGAAGAAAAATAAAATAATGACGGTAGCCGAAAAAAGAGCCATTGCTTTTCACGAAGCAGGTCACGCTACCGTAAGTTGGATGTTAGAACATGCTGCACCACTGGTTAAAGTAACCATAGTGCCTCGTGGACGTTCCCTAGGAGCTGCTTGGTATTTACCTGAAGAACGCCTTATCGTTCATCCAGAACAAATGCTGGACGAAATGTGTGCGGCTTTAGGTGGTCGTGCTGCCGAAAAAGTAATGTTCGATAGAATCTCTACTGGAGCTTTAAGCGACTTGGAAAAAGTAACCAAACAAGCTAGAGCCATGGTGACCATTTATGGCTTAAGTGATAAAGTTGGAAACCTAACTTATTACGATTCTTCAGGACAAAACGAATACGGCTTTACGAAACCTTACAGTGAAAAAACAGCGGAGTTAATTGATAATGAGATTTCACGCATCATTGAAGAACAATATCAAAGAGCCGTTCAACTGCTTATCGACAATAAAGATAAACTGACAGAATTAGCTGAAGTGTTACTAGAAAAAGAAGTGATTTTCAAGGACAACCTAGAAAAGATTTTCGGAAAACGTCCTTTTGAAAAGGATGAAATGGTTCCTAATAAAACAGAAGTAAAAGAAGAAAAAAAAGAACTTGACAAAAGCGAAGAGGAATAAAATAACTCATATATATTTGTTAAGGATAAGCAAAAATCTTAAATTGACCCTATGGTTAATTTAAGATTTTTTATATTTGACATGAAGCCCACGATACTTTGATTAATAGCAGAAAATTAAATGAGTCTTTTTAGAAAATTATTTGGTTCTAAATCTGAAAAATCGGAAGAAGAATTAAAGTCGCAAGACCGAGGCAAATATATGCCTGAAATAAAACTACCTGTAGACGAAAGGTTTACTATAAACTTTAAGGCTAATGGTGGCAAATTTCTGTATTGTGAAAATTTAGACGAAGTTTTTGGCGCTTTAGATAATATCCTACAAGAGAACAATTGGAACGACAGTAAAGCACTTATCTACGATAATAATTTAAAAGCCCGTTTTAAGGATTTTAATTTAATAGCTTCCAATTACTCCCAAGAAGCAACCTATTTTATTAGTACCTGCGAAAATTTAATTGCTGATGAAGGATCACTTCTAATCTCTTCAAATCAAATAGCTGAAAAAAAGCTAAAAGAACTTCCTGATAATTTTATTGTTTTTGCCACTACTAGCCAAATTGTTGAAAATTTAAGCGAAGGCTTAAGAGCTATTAAATCTAAAAATCCGCAAAGAATACCTACAAACATTACCGCCATAAAGCACTTTAAAACATTAGAAGAAAAAGACTTTTTGTCTTATGGTAGTAGTTCAAAAAACTTATATTTGCTACTTTTAGAAGATTTATAGCAGTTTACTTAATAAACTAACTAACCATCTCTATATTTAAAACGACTAACCAATCCTATAGTCGCTTTTAAATAGAGAATCAAATACAAACGAATGAAGGAAATTTTAGTGAGATCGCTTTCTGGTCTTTTATATGTTTCTTTATTGATTTTCTCTCTTTACAACAAGCATGTATTCATAGTCTTGTTTTTTATATTTGGACTTATTTGTGTTGCCGAACTAAAAAAACTTATCCATTATAAATCCTTCATACCCTATGTCGTATTTACAATTTTATATGGGATATTCGGATATTGGCAGTTTGTAATGAAATCTACCAATGGCTTAACTGAAGCCACACAAATCCTTCAAGTAATAACTATATTCGTGCAATTGCTACTCATTAAGGATTTATTCACTGAAAAGAACATTCCTTTATTTGTTTCAAAGAAAATAATCCTTACCACTTTTTACTTATCCAGCGGATTTGTATTCTTGGTGTTAATAGCCAATTACCACCATACCTTCAATCCATTGGTAATTTTAGGGGCTTTTATCTTGGTATGGACAAACGATACATGTGCCTATCTTGTAGGAAAGAATTTTGGTAAACAAAAGCTGTTCCCAAGCATTTCACCTAAAAAAACAGTGGAAGGCTTTTTAGGGGGATTATTTTTCGCTTGTGTAGCAAGTTATTTTATTGCTACCTTTACCGATACTTTAAATTTCAACCATTGGTTGATATTAAGTATTATCATTAGTGTTTTTGGAACACTTGGCGATTTAATAGAATCGAAATTTAAACGTCAAGCAGGGGTTAAAGACAGTGGGGTTATTATGCCAGGACACGGCGGATTATTAGATAGGTTTGATAGCATTATTTTTGCTGCTCCTTTTATATATTTATTTTTACGAATTATAAATTATGTTTCATAAAGAAGGCCATAAAATTATTTTAGTAACTCTTATAATAGTAGTTGCTGCGTTTTTACTTACGGATAGTTTTGTAACGATTCCTTGGTTAAGTACCTTGTTGATGATTGTATTCTTGATGTTTTTAATACTCATCTTACAATTTTTCAGAAATCCAAAACGTTTTACCCATAGAAATGCCGATGTAGTAGTCTCGCCTGTTGATGGAAAAGTAGTAGTTATTGAAGAGGTGTTTGAAAAAGAATATTTCAACGAAAAACGCCTTCAAGTAAGCGTGTTTATGTCTCCAATAAACGTACACGTAACACGCCACCCTATTGGAGGAAAAGTGCTTTTTAGCAAATATCACAAAGGAAAATACTTGGTGGCTTGGCATCCAAAGGCAAGTGAAGAAAATGAACGCACAACTGTAGTTGTAGAGAATCCAACCTATGGAAAAGTGTTATATAGACAAATAGCTGGAGCTCTGGCAAAACGCATTGTTAATTACGCCAAAGTAGATGATACGGTGTTGCAAGGAGAGGATTCCGGATTTATAAAGTTTGGTTCTAGAGTGGATTTATTTCTACCTTTGGGGACAAATATTAAAGTAGAACTAAATCAAAAAGTACGTGGTGGGGAAACCATCATAGCAGAAAAATAATGAGTTCAGAAGAGTTAGATAAAGAATTTCAAGAAGCTGTAGCTAGGATTAACGCTTATACAGAACCATTTCCTGCAGACTTTTTATTGCGTTTATATGCTTATTACAAGAAAGCCACAAACGACTACGGACTTCCAAGTAGTAGCAAACCGCTAATTTCTGCCTTTAAAACAAATGCCTTGTTTCAGATTAAAAACATTACTCAAGACGAAGCGAAACAAACCTACATCGATCTAGTAAATAATTATTTTCTATACAGAAAATAACCCTTTTTCCTCAGTCAAAACTTAAAATCAGAGGCCACCTAATACATCCAAGTAAAGAGCTTTCCCAGACTTTTTAAAACCTGGTACAATAATTTACCTGCCCAAGTTGCTACCTGCTCTTAGACGAGACGTTCTAATAACATCAACACAACAGAAGTCTTATATTATTTATCAAATACAAACTCCAAAGGCATTCCTATAGCACCATTAGGAAAACTAATCCCTAATAAAGCAGAAATGGTTGGTGCTATATCTACAATTCTTGTTTTTTGTAAAGTGCTCCCTGCCGCAATACCTTTTCCATAAAATAAAAGTGGCACATGGGTGTCATAATTTAGCCCAGAGCCATGTGAAGAACCGGTCTTGCTATAAGACAAATAACTTGGATCATTCACTATTAAAACATCTCCTGAACGTTTTTGACTAAACCCGTTTTGAACTAATTCTTCAATACCTGTAGTAAAGGAAGTAGACCCCATAGCTGTAGCGGTATAAGCCTTATCTATATTTGGGTATGTAATAACTTCATGCACTATTTGTTTTTGAACAGTTTCTAAATCTAAATTCAATAAAGCAAGCTTTTCTCTATTCAAGAATATTTGATCGTTGCTTATGCTTTCTATCAAATCTGACGCACCAAATCTCTTGGTCATAAAAGCATGAAGCTTCTCTTTCCTTGCTTTGTTATCAACGTAACCAGCTGGTATATCAACACTCTGTAAATAGGAAGGTACCTCAACAGCTCCATGATCGGAAGTTAAAAACAAAGTGTACTGCCCCTTCCCTACTTTAGCATCAAGCGCCTGAATAAAACGCTCAATATCTTTATCTAAACGGATATACGTATCTTCAACTTCTTTGGAATTAACACCAAAATTATGCCCCACATAATCAGTACTAGAGTAACTTAAGGTAAGCACATCTGTAAATTCATCCTGACCAAGTTGCTCTCCATCAAGAGCTGCAATAGCAAAATCTGTAGTTAAATTGTTTCCGTAGGCCGTGGCTTTTAAAATATCGAATCCTTTATTGTCTTTACTCAATGCTTTTAAATCATATGGAAAGGTAGCTGTTTCCTTTCCTTTAAAGCCTCCTTCAAACGTATTTAAGTCGGAACCGCTTTCTGTGTAAGTTGAAATATCATACAAGGTATTCCAAGTGGTTAAATAGGATTCAGCAGCATCGGAAGCATTAAAATTCGCTACCCATTCTGGTAATTCATTTCTATAAAATGAACTGGTAATCCAACGCCCCTCGTCTTCTCCATGAAACCAATAGGCGGCGTTTGCCGTGTGCCCTGCTGGTAAAACAGCTCCGCGATCTTTCATAGAAATACCTATCGTTTTTCCTCGCATTTGTGTATACAATCTATTCTCATCAGCAAACGAAGTTGTTAGCATTCTGCGTGGCGACATGTGTCCTGCATCATGCTTCGTCCCTACAGAGCTTACCGTATCATCACCTGCGCAATATACCGACTTTCCAAGCGCTTTATCATACCAATTATTAGCAATGACTCCGTGATATTTTGGAGTCGTTCCTGTATAAATAGATGCGTGTCCTGGTCCCGTATAGGTTGGCGTGTAGTTGTAATGATTGTTTTTACAATTAAACCCCTCATTCATCAAGAGCTTAAATCCACCTTCACTATATTTGTTGTAAAATCGAGTTAAATAATCGTAACGCATTTGGTCTACAACTATGCCAACAACTAATTTTGGATGATCTTGTACCACAGGTGCATTATTAACAAATACAGCAGTTTCACTTTGAGATTTACAAGAAATACTTAATATTGCAAGACTTAGGACTAAAACTAGATTTTTCATTTTAAATACGGATTTTGAAACTCAAAAATAAGGAATTTAACACATCGGTATTTAAAATTAAGGTTAAAAAGCTTTAGTTTTTATACATTAGCAGGAACAAATTACAATATGACATACCTTCATAATATTGGGGCTTATTTTATAATGATAAAAGACATGTTTCGCAAACCAACCAAATGGTCTGTAATGAAACATCTTATTCTTAAAGATATTGACGATTTAATTATTGGATCCTTAGGTATCGTAGCCTTTATCTCGTTCTTTGTGGGTGGTGTGGTAACCATTCAAACAGCTTTAAACATTACAAGCCCAATAATTCCAAAATACTTGGTTGGTTTTGCAACCAGACAATCCATAATTTTAGAGTTTGCTCCAACCTTTATTTCCATTATTATGGCTGGAAAGGTTGGCTCATTCATTACATCAAGTATAGGTACCATGCGTGTTACTGAACAAATTGACGCGCTAGAAGTTATGGGTATAAACGCCATTAATTATCTGGTTTTCCCAAAGTTCATTGCTTTAATGTTGTATCCTTTTGTTATTTCTATTGCCATGTTTCTAGGAATTATTGGAGGTATGGCAGCTTGTATTTATGGCGGTTTTAGCACCTTAGATGATTATATCATCGGACTTCAATTAGATTTTATTCCGTTTCATATTACCTACGCATTTATTAAAACCATAATTTTTGCCTTTGTTTTGGCAACCATCCCATCGTTTCATGGTTATTTCATGAAAGGTGGTGCCTTAGAAGTAGGAAAAGCAAGTACCACAGCCTTTGTTTGGACGAGTGTGGTTATAATCCTTTTAAACTATGTATTAACTCAACTCCTACTTAGCTCATGATAGAAGTAAAAAACGTCCATAAATCTTTTGACGATGCCCACATTTTAAAAGGCATTTCTACAACTTTCGAAAAAGGAAAGACCAGTCTAGTAATTGGACAAAGTGGTTCTGGAAAAACGGTTTTCTTAAAGTGTTTATTAGGCTTGTTTTATCCAGAGGAAGGTAGCATTTCTTACGATGGAAAAGTGTACTCGGATTTGGATGCCGATGAAAAAAGAAAACTTCGCTCCGAAATGGGAATGGTTTTTCAAGGGAGTGCCTTATTCGATTCGATGACCATCATGGAAAACGTCATGTTCCCGTTACGCATGTTTACCAAACAAAGTAAAAGCGAAATGGAAGATCGTGCGAATTTTGTTTTAAAACGTGTAAACTTAGATGGTGCCCATAAAAAAATGCCTAGTGAGGCTTCAGGAGGCATGCAGAAAAGGGTAGCCATCGCACGAGCTATTGTGAACAAACCAAAGTATTTGTTTTGCGATGAGCCTAACTCGGGCTTAGATCCCAAAACAGCTATTGTTATCGATAATTTAATTCATGAAATTACCGAGGAATACAATATCACTACCGTAATAAACTCCCACGACATGAACTCCGTTATGGAAATAGGAGATAAAATCGTGTTCCTGAAAGATGGGTTAAAAGCATGGGAAGGTTCTAAAGAAACCATTTTTAAAACCGATAATGAAGTGGTTACCGACTTTGTTTACTCCTCAGAACTCTTTAAAAAAGTACGACAAATGTATTTAGAGGAAAGACATTAAACGCTTCTTCTCCATACCTTATCAACGCTTAAAGCCAGCTGCTTAATCACTAGTAGAAACAAAAATTCCAAAGAAACAGACTAAAAGAAAAACGATATCCTGGAGTCTCCTTCTTTGGAACTTAAAACTGGTATGGAAAATTAATTTATTCGCTTTACCACTATAGTGTCTAATTTTAATTTCACTTTTAGCCAACGCTCCAATTTGTTTTGCTCTTTGCCAATGTCACTTTCCTTAATCTTTGCCTTATCCCAAGCAATTAAAAACTCTGGAATGGTATCTGAAGTTTTAAAATCTGTTTGAATACGACTAGCATAACTGAAAGCTGACAGGTTTTCATAATTAATTTTTGCTTCGGCTACCACCTCGTTAAATGGAATGCTGTTTTTCTCTAAAGCCGATAACGTACGTAAGCGATTTTCAAGAAACTCGATTTTTTGCGATTGCGACATTAAATCAATAGAGTCTCGATAACGCAATTGCTCCATGTATCTCAAGTTGTCGTATTGCTCCGTTTTGCTTTGGTTAAATATAATTTTAGTATTGGCTAAATTTGGATAAGCATCTTTTTTATGTTTAATCAAATCAATGGTCGACTGTGGCACCTCACCCAACCCATAGGTGTTAAATTCAATAACTGATCCGGCATCACTGTACTTATAGATAACATTCTTCTTTATGTACTCAAAGTCTTCCAGGCCTCCTAGTTCATTTTCAACATATTTTCTAGCTTCTACATGAAAATTGCTTTCTTTTAAAACCTTTACAAAAGTCCAAACAGCTGGTACCATCACTATAATGGCCAACACTGAAGCAATTCTCGCTATACGTTTACGCTTGGCAGAATTGGCGTATTTAAGCATTGGAAATCTTAAAACCTTTAATACTATAAAGGTAGCTAAGGCTATAAATATGGTGTTAATGGTAAACAAGTACATGGCCCCAAAAAAGTACGACCAATTGGCTTTAGCCAATCCGTAGCCAGCGGTACACAATGGAGGCATTAAGGCCGTAGCAATAGCTACACCAAAGATTACAGAAGCGATGGTACCTTTTTTTGTGCGGGCAATAATCAATGCCAAACCACCAAAAAAGGCAATCAACACATCTCGAATATCTGGTTTTACACGTCCTAAAAGTTCAGAGGTATCTTCGCTAAGCGGAAATAACCAGAAAAATAAAAAGGCGGTCAATAAACTTAAAACAATCATGATGGCCAAGTTGATTAACGACTTTTTCATGGTATCAATATCGTTAACAGCCACAGACAATCCAATACCTAAAATAGGCCCCATAAGTGGCGAAATTAACATGGCTCCAATAACCACAGCAGTGGAGTTTGCATTTAAACCAATGGAAGCCACAAAAATGGAACATACCAAAATCCATGCGGTGGCACCCTTAAAGGAAATATCCTTTTTAATAGCCTCAATGGTTTCATCTCTATCTGTATCGTCCCTAAAATCTAAAAGCTCAATGATGAATTTTTTAAAATTCTGAATAAGGCCTTTAGCATCTTTCTTTACCGCTTGTTTTGAATCTTGGACGGCTTGATCTTTTTTGGAATTCTCTGCTGAAGCATTCGTAGTCGTTTCTTCTTCAGAAAAATTAAATTTATTTTCTTCCATGTTAGTTAGTTTAAAACCATAGTGCTAATATATAAATAAAACACAATCCGAATTAAGATTGGCCTAGTTGGTTGTGCATATTTTTTGAAAATTTACCCTAAGGAATTTCCAAATTTTTCTTTTACCTGATGAAGCACAACTTTTATGTCTTGTTCTTTTGATTTTGGATAAATAAGAAGCACCTCTTCTTTATCCACAATAATATAATCCTTTAATCCATCAACTACTACAACCTTACCTTTTGGGGTTCTTATCATATTGCCTGAGGCATCTTCCAAAAGGGTTCTAGCATTAACTACAGCATTTTGGTTCTGGTCTTTTTCTAGTTTATCGTACAAACTCCCCCAAGTACCTAAATCGTTCCAATCAAACGTAGCAGGAATAACATACACGTTTTTCGACGCTTCCATGATGGCGTAATCCACTGAAATGTTTTCGGCCTTTCCGTAGTTTTCACTTATAAAATCAGCTTCTTCCTCAGTATTATAAAAGGGAATCCCTTTTTCAAACAACTGAAATAAGCTGGCTTGATTCTTTTTAAAAGCTGCAACCACAGCATTTACATGCCACATAAAAATCCCTGCATTCCACAAAAAATTACCTTGTTCTAAAAATTGTTTTGCTGTGTGATAATCTGGTTTCTCCCTAAATTGTTCAACTTGTTTGACATGGTTTTTAGAGTGAGTGTGAAATTCAATATATCCGTATCCCGTATTGGGGAAGGTAGGCTGGATACCTAAAGTCATTAAGGCATCGTGTTTTGAGCAATAATCAAAAGCTTGTTGCACATTATCGGTAAAAGCTTGCTCATCTTCAATCCAATGGTCGCTCGGAGCCACAATCATAATAGCATTAGGGTTTTCCTTCTGTATTTTTAAAGAAGCATACAAAATACAAGGCGCTGTATTTCTCATAGCTGGTTCCAAAACCACCTGACGTTCGGTAACCTCAGGCAACTGTTCAAATACCAAATCCTTGTAACACGCATTGGTTAAAATAAAAATATGATCCTTAGGAATCAGTTTGGATAGCCTATGAAAAGTCTTTTGAATTAAGGTCTCTCCGGTTCCTAACATATCGTGGAATTGCTTCGGGAAATCTTGTGTACTAACAGGCCAAAACCTAGATCCTACTCCTCCTGCCATCAAAATGGCATAATAATCGTTCTTCATTACTGTATTGTTTTTATTGCAAGACACTAAGGTCAAGCAATTTGTATTATAAAAGTTGTATTATTAATAGAATCCCACCTCAACTGTCACTTTTGGAGTTCATAAAAATAAAGGTATTACTCCAATAACTCTACTTCTGCATTCGGGTTGAAAAGATACAATTTTCCTGTGCCTATTTCAACACACTCTATTCGTTTGGTTCGAGTATTTCCTTTTTTAAAAACCCTCCCATTATAAAGTCTAAAGGCGGCTCCTTTGGGTACTTCAAAAACATAGGTTTTATCCTTATCTGCATCATACTGCTTCAAAGCCAATGATAACGCTGCATCTGTATCACTACTTGCTTTTGGATTTTTAAAGTGTTTCGCTAAAAGCGGGAGGATCTCATGAGGAAACACCTGAGGATTTATAAAGGGCAACATCAGCCTTTGAAACGTATACTTCCATTCTTTACCGTGGGGCTTTATAAATTTACCAAACGTTTGATACGATTCAAAATGAGCTATTTCATGAATTAAAGTAATTAAAAACCGATACGGGTTTAAATTGGAGTTTACTGTAATAACATGAGTCCCATTAGGCAAACGCCTATAATCCCCATGCCTAGTTTTACGCTCGTTTTTTACCTTAACCGTTAAATGATCATGGTTTAAAAGCAATAAAACTTGCGGTACAGCAGATTGTGGAATATAGGTCTCTAGCTTATTTTGCATGCTACAAACATAAGTTTTTTGTTTCAGATTTTAATGCCTAATAATAAGTTTAGAAACCATCAACATCCAATGCCTTTTAATAACGTAATACATTTTATAAAACAACATCCCAACAAGGATTCCAAAACAACAGGTATCAAGCAACATGCAAATGAGTGTGACCCCATTCTCATATAAAGCTAAAACAACCTATACAAAAGAATCCCCCTGCCAACAAAATAACCGCCTGACACACAAAATTTTAAATAAATTTATAGTTGTACGATGTTAACCTTTCAATTTATGAATCATTAAGCTAATTGTATCCATTTTAAAACAGGACACAAAACAAGTACTTAAAACTATTACTAAATCTTTAATTTATTTAATGATGATTTTAACAAAAATTAAAAAACATGCTATGAAAATGACAAAACTCATTTTAGTTACTCTTTTAGTATCCTTCAGTTTTTCCTGTTCCCCTGAAGACGGGAAAGACGGGGCTACTGGTCCTCAAGGCAATGCGAACGTCATCGTATCTGACTGGCTTCAGGTTGAATTTGATCATGTTGATTCGAACAACAATTATGCCCGAATGTTAATTCCTATCGAAGACTTCGAGACTTTCCTACAGAATGGCGGAGTTGTTCAAATGTATATAAAACAATCAGTTGATGGTCGTCAATCCGTAACATACCCACTACCATTCTACGACTCCTCTGTAATCAATTATTCATTCGCTATATTAAACTTGGACGCAATAGGACAAGGCATTATGTTTCTAGCAAATAATCCAGATGTTGGTCAACTAGAAAACACTCCTGAGTTTACCATCCAATATGTATTAATCCCTGGCAACGCTTCGGCAAGAATGAATTTGAACGACAGTAAAATGTCCTACCAAGAGCTGATGAAATACTTAGATATAAAATAAACAAAAATCCCATGTTTTTAAAATCTATGACACAAATATGGAATACCGAGACTTTTTATAAATTAATACTTCTCACGGTTTCAATAATTTGCAATCACGTAATCTATTCATTATGTTTGAATTAACACTTTAATTCAGACCAATAAAACAAGCAACTAAAAATGAACTTTATTATCTAAATATTTAAATTTAAAAATTATGACTTTACCTAAAATGAAAAAACATGCCATGAAAATGACCAAACTCATTTTACTAACCCTTTTAGTATCCTTTAGCTTTTCTTGCTCCCCTGAAGATGGAAAAGATGGAGCACCCGGCCCACAAGGAGAACCAGGGGGCCGATGGAAATGCCAATGTAATTATATCAGATTGGTTTCAAATTGAATTTGACTATATAGACAGTACAGACACGAATGCACACATGATAATTCCTATTGAAAACTTAGACGGTTTCCTGCAAAATGGGGGAGCTATCCTGTTGTATATAAAATGGGATGAAGGAACCTTTGTTGACATTTTACCCTTACCTGTAGACACGAGGTTTTTTTACTTTGTATCAACCTTGGAGGGAGGAATTATTTTCAATGCTGTTCAAAACAACGTTGGTAATTTAGAAAACACACCACAAGTAACCCTCCAATATGTATTAATCCCTGGCAACGCTTCGGCAAGAATGAATTTGAACGACAGTAAAATACCCTACCAAGAGCTGATGGAACACTTAGATATAAAATAAACAAAAATCCCATGCTTTTAAAATCTATAACTCAATTAGGGAAAACCGCGACTTTTTACAAATTAAAACTACTCACGGTTTCAATAACCGCCAACCACCTAATCTATTTATTATGTTTTTGTTAACCAGTTGATAAAAACTCACAAAACAAGCAACTAAAAATGAACTTTATTATCTAACATTTATATTTAAAAACTATGACTTTAACTAAAATGAAAAAACAAGCCATGAAAATGACCAAACTTATTTTACTAACCCTTTTAGTATCCTTTAGCTTTTCTTGCTCCCCTGAAGATGGAAAAGATGGAGCACCCGGCCCACAAGGAGAACCAGGGGCCGATGGAAATGCCAATGTAATTATATCAGATTGGTTTCAAATTGAATTTGATTATATCAATTCAACCAATAATGCAGCCGACATGATAATTCCTATTGAAAACTTAGACAGTTTCCTGCAAAATGGGGGAGCTATCCTGTTGTATATAAAATGGGACGAAGGGACCTTTGTTGATATTTTACCCTTACCTGTAGACACGAGGTATTTTTACATAGTATCAACCTTGGAGGGAGGAATTATTTTCAATGCTGTTGACAACAACGTTAGTAATTTAGAAAACACACCACAAGTAACCCTCCAATATGTATTAATCCCTGGCAACGCTTCGGCAAGAATGAATTTGGATGGCGGCAAAATACCCTACCAAGAGCTGATGGAGTACCTAAATGTGGAATAAACAAAAAAACAGTTGTTTTTTTTAATAGGACATAAAACCGAAGTATTTACTTCGGTTTTTTTAGTCTTAATAAGAACGCTTTTTAATTATAGCACCTTAAAAAAATCCAATACATGTTCCAAAATCATTCTACACATTCTTAAGCAAATGAGCTTGTCAACTCACAACATGAAACACTGTGTTTCAATATTTTAACAGTTTGTATAAGTAAATAATACAACATTTTTCTTAATTTCACTAGCAAACTTAAAACGCTTAAAATGAACAAAGCACTTTTTATACTAGCCTTAGCTGCAGGCATATTTTCCTGCTCAAGCGACTCAGATGACAGTTCCTACACACCAACACCACCAGACCCAAGCCCAACACCTTTAGTGATTCCTGAATTCCTACCCAATCTGTCCCAACTCAATTTATTTACAGGAAACTTAAACAACCTAACACCAAGCAATCGAACTTTTATTTACAAGCTAAACACCACGCTTTTTTCTGACAACTCATACAAACAACGTGTTTTGGCTTTACCTGAAGGCACAGCTATGGAATATATGGACGACGGATTACCAAGTTTTCCAAACAACACAGTAATAGCAAAAACCTTTTATTATTTGAATAATGAAAATAACGAAGCCGAAGGACGCCAACTTATTGAAACCCGACTTCTAATAAAAAAAAATGGCCTATGGGAAATGGGTAACTACAAATGGAACGCGCAACAAACTGATGCCGTTTTAGATAACACGACAAGTACTGTTCCAATTAACTACACCAATACCGATGGAAATCCAGTAAATATAAATTATGTCATCCCCTCAGCTCAAAATTGTATAGATTGCCACAGGTCCGACACTCAAATAGTACCTATTGGTCCAAAACTTAGAGCGGTAAACGGCAACAATCAATTACAAAATTGGATAGCGAATAACTACATAGCGAATCTATCAAGCGCTTCAGAGGTGTCTATTTTACCAAATTGGGAAGATACGACTAACTTCACTTTGGAAGAACGTGCTAGAGCTTATTTTGATATAAATTGCGCTCACTGCCATAGTGCAGGAGGCTCTTGTGGCGACCAATCTAATTTAAGATTATCATACAACACTCCCTTTTCTAATACTTTTATTTTGGAAGGCAAAGAGAATATCGATTTTAGAATGTCCTCATACATGGATGGCATAAGCATGCCATTAATAGGAACAACCATGATACATACGGACGGCTACAATTTAATTAGCGAATATTTAAATACACTGTAAATCAATAGGTCCTATTAAACCTTTTCAAGTTTTAACAGTCTTAACTATATTAATATAAACTTTATATCAGATGAAAAAATTAGCATTAATCACCCTCGTTTTTATTACAAGTTTTGCGCAAGCACAAGAGAAATTGCATAGCAAACAAACCATGCAAGAATATACACCAGAGGAAATCTCTCAGGTAAAAGCCAAGCAACTCACCTTAGATTTAGATTTAACGGAAGAACAACAAAAACAAGTTCAAGCCTTATATCTTGAAAACATCACAGCTAGAAAAGCCCAAATGAAACAAGGCAATCTATCGGAAAACAAAAAAATGGAGAAAACAGAGCTTTCAAAAGAAGATAAACTTCAAATGAAAAACGACAGATTGGACCATCAGATTGCCACGAAAAAGAAAATGAAAGAGATTTTGAACGATGAGCAATATGCAAAATGGGAAAAACTAAGTGAGGAAAAAAAAGAAAAGCAAAGAAAGCAAATGCACCAAACGAAGCGCGCAAGTATAAGCAAGCAAAAATAACAAACCCGCTCTTGCAATAATAAAAAAGGCTGTCTAATTAATTTTAGACAGCCTTTTTTTTATAACGTGCTACATACTTTTTCGCAGGCAGCAATGGTTTTATCTAAATCACTATAAGTTAATGCATCTGTAATAAACCAAGTTTCAAAAGCACTTGGAGCAATATACACACCTTCCTTTAGCATGCCGTGAAAAAAGGCCTTAAATCGGTCGTTATTTCCTTGGGCTGCGGTTTCAAAATCCACCACATCGGTATCGGAAAAATGAATAGAAATCATAGATCCAATTCTATTAATGGTATGGGGAATATGGTGTTTATTTAAAGCTTGTGCACAACCTCTATGCAAATAAGCTGTTTTGTCGGCTAAGCGTTTATAGATCTTATCATCGGAATTTAATTCCTGTAGCATGGCTAATCCAGCAGCCATAGCCAACGGATTCCCACTTAAAGTTCCTGCCTGATAAACAGGCCCTATAGGTGCTAAATAATCCATAATCTCGGCACGTCCTGCAAAAGCTCCAACAGGCAGCCCTCCTCCAATAACTTTTCCAAAGCACACTAAGTCTGCTTCTACTCCAAACACTTCTTGGGCTCCTCCTTTTGAAAGCCTAAAGCCCGTCATAACTTCATCGAAAATCAATAAAATATTATTGGCAGAACACAACAATCTAAGTTTCTGTAAAAAATTATTTTGCGGCGGAATACACCCCATATTTCCGGCAACAGGCTCTAAAATAATACAGGCTATTTCACCTTTATTAGCGGCCACTAATTCTTCAACATGGTCAATATCATTATAGCGTGCCAACAAGGTGTCTTGAGCAGTTCCCTTCGTGACTCCTGGACTATTAGGTTGTCCAAAGGTAACGGCACCACTACCTGCTTGAATTAAAAACGAATCACTATGTCCGTGATAGCATCCAGCAAATTTGATAATCTTGTCCTTTCCTGTATAACCTCTAGCTAATCGTACAGCACTCATACAAGCTTCGGTACCGGAATTTACAAATCGAATTTTCTCTATATGAGGAACCATAGAAACAGCTAACTGAGCTATTTTAGTCTCTACCTCTGTGGGGGTTCCGAAAGAGGTTCCTAATTTGGTTTTTTCAATTACCGCATCAACTACAGGTTGGTAGGCATGACCCAAAATCATGGGACCCCATGAATTGATATAATCAATATACTGATTATTGTCTTCGTCTATTAAATAAGCACCATGGGCCTTTTTTATAAAAATTGGAGTTCCTCCTACAGCATTAAAAGCTCTTACCGGTGAATTAACACCTCCAGGAATTACTTTTTCGGCTTCTGTAAACAAAGCGCTACTTCTTTTATATAACATGAAATAAGTTCTTATTAATTAGATTTTACTATCAGGACTGCGCCTATAGTTAAATCGTTACTTGTTAAATTATTTAATCGTTTTAATTCGTCAACCGTGGTTTGATATCTTCTTGACAAGGAATACAAGGTGTCTCCCTTTACAATCACATGGGTGTTCTCCGCTTGTACCGCAACAGATCTAGAAGATCTATTACCTGTCACAGCCTCATCGTATTTGTATAGCTGGTAACGTTCTATCAAACTAATTAATTTATCTGGATATTTTCTATCCGTAGCATAACCGGCTGCTTTCAACCCTTTGGCCCAGCCTTTATAATCGTCTGTTTTTAATTGAAACAATCCTCTGTAACGGGCTCTTTGGGTCAAGAATAAGGAGTGATCGCGATAGGAGTATTTGGCATCATGATATTTTCTAAAGCACTCTTGTGAAGCATCATCATCGTGATAGATCCGAGCACCATTCCATTCATGGCATTTTATTCCAAAATGATTATTGGCCTCTACTGCCAAACGACCTTTACCGGAACCTGATTCTAAAATACCTTGCGCTAAGGTAATACTGGCTGGAATGTGGTATAAACGCATCTCCTCCTGAGCGATATCGCTAAATAATGCAATATATTCATCAGTGCTAGTGGGTACTCTTACTGGAGTGTCTTCTACTACAACAAGCTCAACGGGTTCTTCTTTTTTAACCGAAGGTTTTGTTCTTGGATCTACAACCACGCGTTCGGTTCTAGATTTGGTTTTATGTTTTCTGGAACTTGTTTTCCTACTAGTACCACAACTAAAAACGACGAAGCTTAAAACAAAAAGTAAAAAAAGTTTTCTCATGAACCTTATTGAATTATCGGTAATTTCTTATTTATTAATTTGGCATTCATACCGGCTATTCCTTGCAAGCCACCAGTATGAATGGCTAAAATTCTTGATCCTTCCGGAAAATATCCTTGTCGCATTAAATCGAAAATCCCATACATCATTTTACCTGTATAAATAGGATCTAATGGAAGCTTATATGCGCTTTTAAACGTGTTAATAAAACTTATTAATTCACTGTTTATTTTGGCATAACCTCCAAAATGATAGTCCGGTATTATTTCCCAATTGGATTTGCGTGCAAATTTACTAATTTCTTCTCGCAAAAAATCACCTTTTAACGCAGGAAAACCTAGAATTTTTTGCCCAGGGAAACTAGAATTAATTAAACCGCTGATAGTACCTCCAGTTCCAACAGGACAACAAATATAATCATAGCTTGTATCCGTTTCAGTTAGTATCTCCTCGCAGCCTTTTACAGCTAACTTATTGGTTCCTCCTTCCGGGATGAGATAAAAATCACCAAACATTAATTGCAACTCGGTTAAAAAAGCTTCGGAAGTCTTGTCTCGAAAACGTTCTCTTGAAACAAAATGAAGACGCATGCCTTGCTGTTTGGCAAAAGTTAAAGTGGGATTATCAGCAGTTTTACCAACCAATTCTTCTCCTCTTATAATGCCTATGGTATTAAATCCAAATTCCTTACCTGCAACGGCCACCGCGGCAATATGGTTCGAATAAGCGCCACCAAAGGTTAATAAAACCGAAGAATTTAATTGTTTAGCCTCGAGTAAATTGTATTTTAACTTCCGGTATTTATTCCCAGAAATGGCTGGATGATTAAGATATTCAAGCTTGATATCAAGTTGACCTTCTAAACAAATATTGACTTGATCCTTAATATCAATCACTTAGCTACCTATTAAAAATTAATACTCCCAAAGATAAGAATTGATACCAAGAACCAATTGTTAATAAGACAATTTAATTTTTTAATGAACCTAAGCTTAACCAACACAGAAACACACGTGATTGAAGCCTAACTCGCTTTGGAAACACACAAAATACTTATCAACAATAAAGTTAAAAAAATATATAATTTATATTAATTTTCGTATTTTTAGCGCATTAATAGCAAGATCACATATATGAACGATTCCCAAATCTAAATAATGTCAGGCTTTGCTATATAAAAACTTATAGTAAAATGAACAAAATTATCCTACGACCTAAGCAACAAGTCCGTTTTAAATTTTTCAATGTCCTTTTAACTTTTAGTGTTTGCCTACTCGGCGCATTAAGTAGTTTTAGTCAAACTAAAATCGCTAAGAATGATTTTAATTTATCATCTAAAACGGTTGAAGCAACAAACTCCAATTTTAAAAGCATTGAAATCTCATGGGACTTTTCCAATGCCACAAACAGAGCATCCACAACTTTAAACATTGAAATACAACCAATAAATGATTGTTGGAATAAGTTGGATGGCAAAAACCGATCTGAAATGATCACGAAGTCCTTTAAAAATATTCCTCAAAACCCAACAGGTAGCCTCCTTTTAAGTTTAGAAGAATACAACACCAAATGTTTTAAATGGCGTGCTCAAATCATAAACACTAACACGCGCCAAGAACACTATACCGATTGGCAATTTTCTAG
>NZ_DATGNR010000023.1:0-32994 GCF_035306605.1 Xanthomarina sp.
TAAGAGCATCAGTTAAAAAAAGAAGTGCAGATTGTAAAATCGTGCGTAGAAAAGGAAGACTTTACGTAATTAACAAAAAGAATCCTAGATTCAAACAAAGACAAGGGTAGTTATGGCAAGAATTGCAGGTGTAGACATACCAAAAAACAAGAGAGGAGTTATCTCCCTAACTTATATCTATGGAATAGGTAAAAGTAGAGCAAAAGAAATTTTAGCAGAAGCTAAAGTAGACGAGAACACAAAAGTTCAAGACTGGACAGATGAGGATATCAATGGTATTCGTGAAGCTGTGGGATCTTTTACTATTGAAGGTGAACTACGTTCTGAAACTCAATTAAACATTAAGCGATTAATGGATATTGGATGTTACAGAGGTATCCGTCATAGAGTTGGACTTCCATTAAGAGGTCAACGTACAAAAAACAACTCTAGAACTAGAAAAGGTAGAAGAAAAACTGTTGCTAACAAAAAAATGGCAACTAAATAATTAAAAGACATTAGTCATTAGAGTTTAGTGTTAGATGAATCTGTTTGAAATAGCAATGTTTAGGATTCTAACAACTAAAAACTAACAACTAGAAACTATATTAATATGGCAAAGTCAAGTACAAAAAAACGTAAAGTAATTGTTGAATCAGTAGGGGAAGCACACGTAACTGCATCTTTTAACAACATTATTATTTCGCTTACAAACAAACAAGGAGACGTTATTTCATGGTCGTCTGCTGGAAAAATGGGTTTTAGAGGTTCTAAAAAGAACACTCCTTACGCTGCTCAATTAGCTGCTGAAAATGCAGCTGCTGTAGCTTCTGAAGCTGGCTTGAAAAAAGTTAAGGTTTACGTAAAAGGTCCAGGAAACGGTAGAGAATCAGCAATTAGATCTATTCATAATGCAGGTATTGAAGTAACAGAAATTATTGATGTTACACCATTACCACATAATGGATGTCGTCCTCCAAAAAGAAGAAGAGTATAATTTATATATCATAAATAATTAATATCAACTGTTTTTTAATAGTTGATATTAGTTTTTTATATGTAAATTTGCAAACTGAAAAATTAATAAACAAGTATCAACGAGAGACTAACGGATATCGAAGGATAAGATTAAGACCTTAATTCATAACCACTCTCATAACAAATCAAACAATGGCAAGATATACTGGTCCTAAAACTAAAATAGCCCGAAAATTCGGTGAAGCTATTTACGGAGAAGACAAATCTTTTGAAAAAAGAAATTATCCTCCAGGTCAGCATGGTGCAAACAAGCGTCGTGGTAAAAAATCTGAATACTCTATCCAGTTAATGGAAAAGCAAAAAGCTAAATATACTTACGGTGTATTAGAGAAGCAGTTCAGAAACATGTTTAAAAGAGCAACTGCGGCTCCTGGAATTACAGGTGAAGTGTTGCTACAACTTTGTGAGTCTAGATTAGATAACGTTGTTTTTAGAATGGGAATAGCTCCATCTAGAAACGGTGCAAGACAATTAGTATCACATAGACATATTACAGTTAACGGAGAAATCGTTAATATACCTTCTTATCAGTTAAAAGCTGGAGATGTGGTAGCTGTAAGAGAAAAATCTAAATCACTTGAAGCTATCGAAAGTTCTTTAGCTAATTCAAGTCAAGTTTTCGAATGGATTACTTGGAATGGTGAGCAAAAAGAGGGAACTTTTGTTGCTGTACCAGCTAGAATCCAAATTCCAGAAAACATCAACGAGCAATTAATCGTTGAACTTTACTCTAAATAATAACTGATACAAATCGCAAATATGGCAGTATTTAATTTTCAAAAACCCGACAAAGTAATCATGATTGATTCAACCGATTTTGAAGGGAAATTCGAATTTCGTCCTTTAGAACCTGGTTACGGATTAACAGTTGGAAATGCTCTAAGAAGAGTTTTACTTTCTTCTTTAGAAGGATTTGCAATCACTTCAGTTAGAATTGAAGGTGTTGATCATGAATTTTCTACCATTGCTGGTGTTGTTGAAGATGTTACTGAAATTATCTTAAACTTAAAACAAGTACGTTTTAAAAGACAAATAGAAGATGTGGATAGCGAGTCTGTCTCAATATCTATTTCAGGACAAAATCAAATAACAGCTGGAGATTTCCAAAAGTTTATTTCAGGATTCCAAGTTCTAAATTCAGATTTAGTTCTTTGTAATTTAGATCCTAAAGTAAACATTAACATGGAGATTACTATTGAAAAAGGTAGAGGGTATGTGCCAGCAGAAGAGAATAAAAAAGCTTCTGCGCCAATTGGAACTATCTTTACAGATTCTATTTATACTCCAATTAAAAACGTTAAGTACAGTATTGAAAACTATCGTGTAGAACAAAAAACTGATTACGAAAAATTGGTTTTTGAGATTATTACTGATGGTTCTATTACTCCACAAGACGCGTTAACAGAAGCAGCTAAGACTTTAATCCATCACTTTATGTTATTCTCTGATGAGAGAATAACTCTGGAAGCTGATGAGATTGCACAAACAGAAACTTATGATGAAGAATCTCTTCACATGAGACAACTATTGAAAACTAAATTAGTTGATATGGATCTGTCAGTTCGTGCACTTAATTGCTTAAAAGCAGCGGAAGTGGATACCTTAGGAGACCTAGTTTCTTATAATAAAAACGACTTAATGAAGTTCCGTAACTTCGGTAAAAAATCTTTAACGGAGCTTGAAGAACTAGTAAGCGTTAAAGGTTTAAACTTCGGAATGGACCTTTCAAAATATAAATTAGACAAAGACTAATATAACCAAGTATTAACGACTCATAATTTGCTCTCCGTTTAAAAGGATATGGTAGCAAGATGATGTCCAACAACAAATGTCATGAGACACGGAAGAAAAGTAAACCATTTAGGGAGAAAAACAGCCCATAGAAAATCAATGTTAGCTAATATGGCTTGTTCATTAATTGAACACAAACGTATTAACACAACTGTTGCTAAAGCAAAAGCTTTAAGACAATTTGTAGAGCCATTGATTACAAAATCTAAGGAAGATACAACTCACAACAGACGTATTGTTATGTCTCGTTTAAGACAAAAAGAAGCAGTTGTAGAATTGTTTAGAGATGTAGCTCCTAAAATAGCTGACCGCCCAGGTGGATATACAAGAATTATCAAACTTGGTAATCGTTTAGGTGATAACGCAGATATGGCAATGATAGAATTAGTTGATTACAACGAAATTTATAACGCTAATAAACCTGCTAAGAAAACAACAAGAAGAAGTAGAAGAGGTGGATCTAAACCAGCTGATACTGCTCCGAAAACTGAAACTAAAGCTTCTAACGAAGAAGAATAGTAGTTAAGTTTTTGTTAATTAATTATAAATAAAAAAGGATGGACCCATTAAAGTCCGTCCTTTTTTTATATTTGCAATCTAAATTTTTATATATTATGAAGAGATTTTTAGTTTTCACACTAGTGTTAACAGTTAATTTTGCATTCGCTCAATCAGCGAGTTTTTCAAGAAGTGATTTTTCAAATTCTGATAAGTTATATGCCAGCAATGGTTTATGGGTTACTAACCAAGGGGCAACTAAAAAAATTAAAGGCTCTCCATATTTATTTGATTCATGGGATTCTAACGAAGCCATAATTTATATGCATGATAAAGCCTATAAATTAAAGTCGTTAAATTATAATGTGAGATTAGAAAGGTTTGAATCGAAGTTCGCAGAAGACTCTGTTTTTGCTTTTAACCCTAAAAACATCAATAAAATTGTAATTGAAGGTAGAACATTTAAACGTTATTTGGACCCTGAGTTTCAACGAAATTCTTTTTTCGAGGAATTAGTAAGAACAAAATCTACGAGTATATTAAGGAAATACGAAATAGAAATTATTGAAGCTAATTTTAACCCAATGACTCAACAAAAAGTTTCTGACGATCAAATGGTTAAAAAGGAAAAGTATTTTTATACAGAAGATGGTGAGACTCTAAAAGAAATTAAACTTAAAAAATCTCATATATTAAAAACTTTAGATGCTAATAAAAGAGATTCTGTAAAGCAATATGCAAAAGATAACAACTTAAGTTTTAAAGATGTTATAGAGCTTAAAAATATATTGCAATACTACAATACACTTTAAGAAAACTCTGTTTTCAACGAAAAAAGCTTTATATTTAAATGAAAATTTAAATATGAAGCTTTTTTTATTCGTTATTTTTAATATGAGTGTTGTTAGTTCCTGTTTATCCCAAACAATGAACTCCACATTAACAGATCAATCAGGGAGTCAAGTATGGGTTACGAGACCGGTTTCTACAGCAGATATGTTTCCAGATGAAGTCTTTCAAAAGCGAATAGCAAACAAAGAGGATGGTTCTAAATATTTATACGAATCGTGGGAACAACCGGTTAGAATTATCTTTACAAATAATAAAGAATTAAGGTTACAACTTATCAATTTCAATCTTAAAGACAATCAGTTTGAAACCGAATCTTTAGGTGACACCTTATTTATTTTCAATAATGAAACCATTAAAAAGGTAGAAACATTTAATTCCTCCTTTGTTAAGTTGTTTAACCCTAAAACAGGTGAAGATGGTTTTTTCCAACCTCTTTTAGTTTCCGATAAACTCAATTTTTACAAATTACCAGAACTTCATATTTCTAAGGGAGTTTTAAATCCCTTAACGCAAGAAAGAAGTCCAGACGTTTTAACTAAATCAGTTTCTTACTTTTACTCCAAAGGAAATTTTAATTTGCAACAAGTTAAATTAAAGAAAAAGCACATACTAAATATCTTATCCAATAAAAAGAAGGAGATTATTACCTATGTTGAAACACATAAATTTGATTATTCAAGTGAAGTAGATGTAGTCAAAATATTGGCCTTTTATAATTCTCTTTAATAAAGTGATTATAAAAAAGGGTAAACATTTTAGTTTATCCTTTTTTTTATGCAATTTTGCAAAACTTTTTGAATCATGAAATACAACAAACGAGAGAAAGCCATAGTTTTATTAGCAGACGGTACCATTTTTCATGGTAAAGCCATCGGGAAACCGGGCACCGCTTTTGGCGAAGTCTGTTTTAACACTGGTATGACAGGCTATCAGGAAATATTTACAGACCCTTCTTATTATGGACAGTTAATGGTAGCTACCAATGCTCATATTGGTAATTACGGGACGCATAAGGATGAAGTTGAATCGGACTCCATAAAAATTGCGGGGCTAATTTGTAAAAACTTTAGTTACAATTATTCACGGGATGGCGCAGATTCTTCATTGGAAGATTATTTAAACCAAGAGAATCTATTTGCTATTTCTGATGTAGATACGCGAGCCCTAGTTAGCTACCTTAGAGAGAACGGTGCTATGAATGCCATAATTTCTACAGATGTAGATAATATAGAAGGATTAAAAAAGCAATTAGCTGAAGTTCCTAATATGAATGGCTTAGAATTGGCTTCTAAAGTGTCAACAAAAGAACCTTATTATTTTGGTGACGAGAATGCTACGTATAAAATAGCAGCTTTAGATCTTGGGATTAAAACAAATATTCTTAGAAATTTTGCTAAAAGAGATGCTTACATAAAAGTATTCCCTTACAATGCTACTTTTGAAGAGATGAGTGCTTTTAATCCAGATGGTTATTTTTTATCTAATGGTCCTGGTGATCCAGAGCCATTAAAATCTGCCCAAGTCCTAACCAAAGAAATATTAGATAGAAATTTGCCGTTATTTGGAATTTGTTTAGGACATCAGGTCATAGCATTATCTCATGGTGTTTCTACATATAAAATGCACCACGGTCATAGAGGTATTAATCATCCTGTTAAAAACCTGGCTACAGGTAAAGGAGAAATTACTTCTCAAAATCATGGTTTTGCAATTAATAGGGAAGAAGCAGAAAGCCATCCAGATATAGAAATTACACATTTACATTTAAACGATCATACGGTTGCAGGAATTCGAATTAAAAACAAAAATTGTTTTTCAGTTCAATACCATCCGGAAGCAAGTCCGGGTCCTCACGACTCTTCGTACTTGTTCGATCAGTTTATAGAGAATATAAAAAACAAATAATTGAAAGCCTCAACGAAGTTTAACTTCCTTGAGGTTTTTTATATTAGCCTTCTTGGCTTCAAAGAAATAATTAATTTTTAAAACTTTTACGATGAGTATAATTATTAACATTCACGCCAGACAAATTTTAGATTCAAGAGGTAATCCAACGGTAGAAGTGGATGTATTTACTGAAAAAGGTGTAATGGGAAGGGCAGCTGTTCCTTCTGGAGCTTCCACTGGAGAACATGAAGCTGTGGAGTTGCGTGATGGTGGAAAACATTATATGGGAAAAGGAGTTTTAAAGGCTGTTGAAAATGTTAATACAATAATAGCTCAGGAATTACTTGGAACATCGGTTTTTGAACAAAACCAAATTGATAAAATTATGATTGATTTGGATGGAACTGCAAACAAATCAAAATTAGGAGCTAATGCCATATTAGGGGTTTCTTTAGCTGTGGCAAAAGCAGCAGCAAACGAACTAGGTATGCCTTTATATAGATATGTGGGTGGGGTTAGTGCGAATACGCTTCCTGTTCCAATGATGAATATTATTAATGGAGGGTCTCATAGTGATGCACCAATTGCATTTCAGGAATTTATGATTATGCCTGTAAGTGCAACTAACTTTACAGAAGCTATTAGAATGGGAACGGAGATTTTTCACAATCTAAAAAATGTACTTCACGAAAGAGGTTTAAGTACAGCTGTTGGAGATGAAGGTGGATTTGCGCCTAATTTAGCGGGTGGAACTGAGGATGCTTTAGATACCATTAAGTTGGCTGTTGAAAAGGCTGGCTATGCATTTGGTAAGGATATTATGATAGCACTAGATTGTGCTGCCGCTGAATTTTACAAAGACGGGAAATACGACTATTCTATATTTGAAGGTGAACAAGGTAAAGTGAGAACTAGTGAAGAACAAGCAGACTACTTAACCGAATTGGCATCTAAATACCCAATTATCTCTATTGAAGATGGTATGGATGAAAACGATTGGGATGGTTGGAAGTATTTAACCGAAAAAATTGGAGCTCGTGTTCAATTGGTAGGAGATGATTTATTTGTTACCAATGTAGAAAGATTATCAAAAGGAATAGAAAATAATATTGCTAATTCTATTCTAATAAAAGTAAACCAAATTGGTACTTTAACCGAAACAATCGCAGCTGTTAATATGGCGCATAATGCAGGTTATACTTCTGTAATGTCTCATCGTTCAGGAGAAACAGAAGATAATACCATTGCAGATTTAGCAGTGGCGTTAAACTGTGGTCAAATTAAAACGGGTTCAGCTTCACGTAGTGATAGGATGTCAAAATACAATCAATTACTTAGAATTGAAGAGGAATTAGACGAAGTTGCTTACTATCCAGGAAAGAAAACTTTCAAACAAAAATAACAACAAAAGTGAGTTTTGTTTCGAGCGATTATCAAATATTTGGTAATCGCTTTTGTTTACTATCAATTTTACTAATGTTTTTATTGTTAAAACCTTTGCTAAGCGCTTTATAAATCGTGATTTATTTCGTAAATTCGTCGAGTTAAAGAGCAAAATAATTCAAAATAATATTTATATAATATATGTCAGATAAAGCAACAATAGAAATTAAAGGTAAAACATACGAATTCCCTCTAGTTGTGGGGACTGAAAATGAAGTTGCCATAGATATTAAAGACTTGAGAGGCTGCACAGAAGGTGTTATAACTTTAGATCCAGGTTACAAAAACACAGGGTCTTGCGAAAGTGCCATTACGTTTTTAGATGGAGAAAAAGGAATTTTAAGATATAGAGGATATTCTATTGAAGAGCTTGCTGAAAAAGCTAATTTCCTTGAGGTTGCTTTTCTTTTGATTTTTGGAGAATTACCAACGAAACAAGAATTAGAGAAATTTCATAACGATATTAAAGCGCAATCTATTGTTGATGAAGATGTACGAAAAATAGTAGATGCTTTTCCGAAGTCGGCTCATCCAATGGGAGTTATTGCATCGCTTACAAGTGCATTAACAGCTTTTAACCCGTCTTCAGTAAATGTTAAATCTGAGGCTGATATGTATAACGCCATTGTGAAAATATTAGGGAAATTCCCAGTATTGGTTGCATGGACATTCAGAAAAAAGAACGGATTACCATTAGATTACGGCGATAAAAACTTAGGATATGTAGAGAACATCTTAAAAATGATGTTTAAGCAACCTAATGAAGAGTATAAGTTTAATCCTGTTGTAATTAATGCCTTAGATAAATTATTAATTCTTCATGCTGATCATGAGCAAAACTGTTCTACTTCAACCGTGCGTATTACAGGTTCATCTCACGTAGGATTATTTGCTTCTCTTTCTACAGGAATTTCTGCGCTGTGGGGACCTCTTCACGGAGGAGCCAACCAAGCGGTATTGGAAATGCTTGAAGCTATTTACCAAGATGGAGGTGATACTGATAAATACATGTCTAAAGCAAAAGATAGAGAAGATCCATTTAGACTAATGGGCTTTGGACACAGAGTATATAAGAATTTCGACCCAAGAGCAAAAATCATTAAAAAAGCTGCCGACGAAATTTTAAACGATCTAGGTGTTGAAGATCCTATCTTAAATATAGCAAAAGCTTTAGAAAAAGAAGCTTTACAAGACCCTTATTTCGTGGATAGAAAGCTATATCCAAACGTAGATTTCTACTCAGGAATTATCTACCGTGCTATGGGAATACCAACAGATATGTTTACAGTTATGTTCGCCTTAGGACGTTTACCAGGATGGATTGCGCAGTGGAGAGAAATGAGATTAAACAATGAACCAATTGGTCGTCCTCGTCAAATATATACAGGAGCACCGTTAAGGTCGTTTAAAACTATCGATAAGCGATAATACAATTTTATATTACTTCAAAGCTTCATTTTTAAATAATGGAGCTTTTTTGTTATATATAATTGAGCAGAATTTATAAGGAATAAAATAATTAATTAGGTTTGTAGTATTATGATAAAACTTAAAGTAAATAACGAAACATCAAGATTAAGAGCTGTTGTATTAGGAACTGCCACAAGTAATGGTCCAACACCAACAGAGGATGAAGCGTACGATCCAAAATCTTTAGAACATATTAAGGCAGGAACGTATCCTTTAGAAGCCGATATGGTTAAAGAAATTGAAGCGGTTGCCAAAGTGTTTGAAAAATACGATGTAAAAGTTTACAGACCAGAACTCATCAAAGATTGTAACCAGATTTTCACTCGTGACATAGCGTTTGTAATAGACGATATGTTTGTAAAAGCTAATATACTTCCTAATCGTGAGGAGGAGCTAGATGCTATTCAATACATAATAGATCAGATAGATCCAAAGAAAGTTGTTAGACCACCTGAAGAAGTTCATATTGAGGGTGGAGATGTCATGCTATGGAACGATCATATTTTTATTGGTACGTATAAAGGAAGCGATTATAAGAACTACATTACCGCCAGAACGAATATGCAAGGCGTTCAATATATCAAAGATTTGTTCCCGAATAAAATAGTGAAGGAATTCGATTTAGTAAAATCTAAAATTGAACCTAGAGATAATGCATTACATTTAGATTGCTGTTTTCAACCTATTGGAAAAAATAAAGGAATTATTTATAAAAGTGGTTTTAGAGAGGAAAGCGACTATTTATACTTAGTGAATTTATTTGGAAAAGAAAACTTATTTCACATTACTCGTGACGAGATGTATAATATGAATAGCAATGTTTTTTCTATTTCTGAAGAAGTTGTAATTTCTGAAAAGAATTTTACACGTTTAAATACTTGGTTAAGGGAAAATGGATTTACTGTTGAAGAAGTTCCTTATGCTGAAATAGCCAAACAAGAAGGTTTGTTGCGTTGTTCTACATTACCTTTAGTTAGAGATTAAGAATAAGTTTTCATATAAACATAAAAAAGGTCTTCATTTGAAGACCTTTTTTATGTAGTTAAGTTTTAAACTAAATTTAATTTATCACTAATTTCTTTGTAGTTCTATTTTTTCCAATTTCAAAAACAGCTAAATAAATCCCTTTATTTAAGTTACTGATATCAAGTTTGGAGTTTGATGTTTTAAGTGTTTTTTGAAATACTTGTTTCCCCAAAATATCTATCAGTTTGAAATGGGCGAATTCCTCGTTTTTCAAATCAATATTAATATTAAGTGATTGTTGAGCAGGATTTGGATACATACTTATGGATGGATTTATAGCGTAAGAATCTATGTTTAAAGCATTAAAATCTACTTCTGCAAAAAACATGGCTGCTCCAAGCGTTCCTTTAGTAACTTCAAATAAATAGTTTGGATCCATATTCGATAAAACATCATTTGGACCATGAGCATAAGGAGTTTCGTTAGCTTCGTAAAGTCCTGTAATTATTTCTCCATTACTTTGGAACGGAACATAATCAGAAGCATACGCATAGGAGATTTCTGTGCTTAAATTTGAATATAATTCGATGGAGGCTGCTAATTGATTTGTTGCAGTGTAGGAGGCTGCATTATTTGTACTAGGATAGTTGTTTTGATCTCTTTCGCAAACTATGGAATTATTGTTCATTCCGTTTACACCACCAACTTCATCTATGTTAAGAACTAGTTTAATGTCTAAATTTTGAGGAATCACAGTATTGTTAACGTAGTAGTTACTCCCAATTAAACCGTCTTCTTCACCACTAAAGTGAATAAATTTTATGGAATACTTGGTTGGAACATTAGCAAGTAAGCGTGCCAATTCCATTATTAACACAGTTCCAGAACCATTATCGTTTGTTCCTGGACCATTTTTTGTGTCATAGTGTCCATCAATTATAAGATAGGTGTTTGGATAGTCGGTACCTGTTTTTGTAATAATGATATTATTACTTGTACCAGCTCCGTAAGAAAAAGTTTGTAATTCTATATTGGAGTAACCTAATTCTGTATAACGAGTGGTTATCCAATTTTCTGCATTGGTTAAAGCCGAAGTACCTACCTCTTTAATTCCAAAATTTTCGAAAGTAGTTAAATCATTTAAAATATTGGAAGCAGAAACATTGCCAACAACATTTGCAAAATATGAATTGTAGGTTTGTGAAAAATTAGACGTGCTATTAAAAAGTGCAAGCACAAATAAGGTAAGTGTAAGGTAATTTTTAATCATTTTAAGAACTTTTTGGGCTCACAAATGTAGTTTAAAAATATACTTTACAGAAAATATTATGATTTTATTACACACCTAATTGTGATTTTTACTGTATTTCCTACCATAAAGGTTCCTGTGTCTTTTCCAACGTTATAGTCAAGTCGTTCTATTTCAAAATACCCAGTAAATGTGTTGTTGGTCATTTCAAAAGGAATTTCAACTACTTTGGTTACGCCATGAACTGTCAAGTTTCCTTTAGTTATGTACTTGCCATCAAATTTTTCAACTGTGGTAGATTTAAAACAAATGTTTGGATACTTTTCTACTTCAAAGAAATCTTCAGAACGTAAATCTTTATCGCGCTTTTTGTTTCCGGTATTAATGGTTGCAGCCTCAATACATATATCAAAATTAGAGTTTTCTATATCCTTAGGATTGAAATTAAATGTGCCATGCATATTTTTAAAAGAACCCTTTACTGTGTTTAACCCAAAATTGCTGATTTTAAAATTAACTTCTGATGCACTAGTGTCTATAGGTTGATTTTGAAATAGAGATAAGCCTAAAGTCGAGATAAATAAGAATACTATATATAGTGTTTTCATAAGATATGTTTTAAGTTGAAAAATGTATTGTTATAAAGTTAATTAAAAGGAATTACAAGACCGTAATTACTTACTTTTAATTTTGTTATATGTTAAAATATCTAAACTAAAATAGAATGGAAGTATATTGAGTTAAAACTGAGTTTTTAAATTATACAATTTGCTGCCGTTAGAAGATTTATATTAATCAGCTTTTATTCTATAGGAACTATGAGAATTGGGATTTTTGATTTTTTTATAAGTCCTGCCGAAACACTTCCAATAAATGCTTTGTAAATGAAATTATGTTCTTGATGTCCTGCTATAATTAAATCGACTTTCAGTTTTTTAGATTCTTCAAGTATCATCTCGATAGTTGCTCCTTGAATTAGTAAGCCTTGAGCTTCGATACCTTGGTCGTTAAGGTTTTTGGCGTGTTCTTCAAGGATTTTGTGTTCTTTCCTAAGTTCATTAGCACGATTTTCTCTAATATATTCTGGCCCCACATTGTAACCCACAAAATCAGGTTCAGGAGCTGTAATATGAATAATCCATACTTTTGAATTGAACTTTTCCGCTATTTCAATAGCTTTTTTTATAATAAGGTCTTCTCCTTTATTAAAATCTATACTAACTAGGATGTTTTTCATAATCATTGTATTAACTTCAATGATGTAATTAAATAATAATTTATGTAAAATACTGATTTTCAGAGTTAAAACAAAGGTGATTGTGATAATACTTAACAATAAAATATAAAAAAAAGGAACTACTTTCGGTAGTTCCTTTAGAATATTGTTGTTATAAATATTTAAACTAGCTCAACAAATAAGCCTTCATCATTCTTTTCTACTTTAGCTAATTTGTTTTTGGTTAAGCCTTTTATAGTTTTATCCCATTTCTTATTACTTAAACCAGATTGATCTTTTAAAGTGTTTAACTCTATTGGCGATGTGGTTTTAAGTAAAGCATAAACAGCTTTTTCGTCTTCCGACATTTCAACCGCTTTTTTCTCAGGACGCATTTGAGGGAAAAACAGTACCTCTTGAATAGATTGGTTGTTTGTTAAATACATTATTAAGCGGTCCATTCCAATTCCCATTCCAGATGTTGGAGGCATACCATATTCTAAAGCACGAAGGAAATCGTGATCAATAAATTCGGTAGCTTCATCATCTCCTTTTTTAGATAATCTTAATTGATCTTCAAATCGTTCGCGTTGGTCAATAGGGTCGTTAAGTTCTGAATATGCATTTGCTATTTCTTTCCCACAAACCATTAACTCAAAACGCTCGGTTAAATCTGGGTTGTCTCTGTGTTCTTTACACAGCGGACTCATTTCTTTTGGATAATCCGTAATAAATGTTGGTTGGATATAATTTCCTTCACATTTTTCACCAAAAATCTCGTCAATAAGTTTTCCTTTCCCCATGGTATCATCAACTTCAATACCTAGGTCCTTAGCAGCTTGTCGTATTTCATCCTCAGTTTTACCAGTTATATCAAAACCAGTAAAATGTTTAATAGAATCTGCCATGGTTACTCTAGCGTAAGGAGCTTTAAAGTCGATAGTATGTTCTCCAAAAGAGGCTTTTGTTGTTCCGTTTACGGCTATGGCACAATGTTCTAAAAGTTGTTCACAGAAATCCATCATCCAGTTGTAGTCTTTATAAGCCACATAAATTTCCATTGCTGTAAATTCAGGATTATGAGTTTTATCCATCCCTTCGTTTCGGAAGTTTTTAGAAAATTCATAAACGCCTTCAAACCCACCCACTATCAATCGTTTTAAATATAATTCATTGGCAATTCTCATATATAAAGGAATGTCCAAACTGTTGTGATGTGTTATAAATGGCCTTGCTGCAGCACCTCCAGGAATTGGTTGTAGAACAGGTGTTTCAACTTCAAAATAACCAGACTCATTAAAGAAATTACGCATAGCCGTGTAAAGTTTAGTACGCTTTACAAATATTTCTTTAACATGAGGGTTTACCACTAAATCTGCATAACGTTGTCTGTAACGTAATTCAGGATCTGTAAAAGCATCGTGTACATTACCTTCGGCATCTGTTCTTGGTAAAGGCAATGGCCTAAGGGCTTTACTTAAAAGAGTAAAATCTTTAACCTTTACGGTTTTTTCTCCTACTTTGGTAGTGAATAGTTCTCCTTCAACACCAATAAAATCTCCTATATCTAAAAGTTTTTTATAAACGGTGTTATATTTTGTTTTATCGTCTCCAGAACAAATTTCATCTCGGTTAAAATATACCTGTATTCTACCTTCGCTATCTTGAAGTTCAGCAAAACTAGCATTTCCTTGAATTCTACGCGACATTAACCGACCAGCAACAATTACCTTTTTACCTTCAGAAAAATCTTGTTTTACCTGTTTTGAAGTGTGATTATATGGGAATAAATCTGCAGGATAAGGGTTAATTCCTAATTCGCGTAATTTGGCTAGTTTGTCTCTACGTACTAATTCTTGTTCTGATAATTGCGACATATATATTGAAATTGTGTGTTTTTTGAAGTTACAAAGATAATTACTATTAGTTAGGATATCAATTTTATTATATTCTAAAATAATACTGTAACAAATAGGAAGATTTATGTACTTATAGGTATATTTCATCAATTAATACTCCTTTAAATTTTTGAAAATTTAGAGGTAATAAAATAAACAGAATGAGTTTTTGGCGTGTTTTACTTTCCATTTTATGTCCACCTTTAGCCGTTATAGATAAAGGTTGTGGATCTATAATAATAGTATTTTTATTATGGCTTTGTGGTTGGGTACCAGGAGTTATTGCTGCTTTGGTTATTTTAAACAACCCTAAGAATTAGATTTTAGTTTTTTCTTGAAGCATTTTGTGGATAATTAAATATATTTTCAATCCTATAATTGCTTTTCAATTCGTTTGTATTTCACAATTTAGAAGAAATTATCGTAATTTTGGCCTCTATGAACAAACATATCGAACTACAGGATTTAGGAAGTAAAGATTATAAAGATACTTGGGATTATCAAGAGTCTTTGTTTAAGGGTATTATAGATACTAAAATTAAAAACAGGCGTGAAAACACTAATCTTGAAACGCCTAATTACTTTCTGTTGGTTGAGCATCCACATGTATACACCTTAGGAAAAAGTGGTGATATTAGTAATTTGCTTATTAACGAAGAGCAATTAAAAGCTAAAGGAGCTAGTTTTTATAAAGTAAATAGAGGAGGAGATATTACTTATCATGGTCCAGGACAAATTGTAGGTTATCCTATTTTAGATTTGGAAAATTTTTTTACTGATATCCATAAATATCTTCGGTTTTTGGAAGAAATGATTATTCTAACTTTAGCTGAATACGGACTGAAAGCTGAACGTAGTAAAGGTGAAACAGGTGTTTGGTTAGATGTTGGAACACCATTTGCAAGAAAAATTTGTGCTATGGGTGTTCGTGCAAGCCGTTGGGTAACTATGCATGGCTTTGCATTAAATGTGAATGCTAATCTAGGATATTTTGACAATATGATTCCTTGCGGAATTCGAGGGAAAGCTGTGACATCTCTTAACGTTGAACTTGGTAAAAAGGAAGTAAATGAAGCTGAAGTAAAAGAGAAATTATTGAAGCACTTTAAAGAATTATTTGAAGCTGAATTTCATTTCTCAGGTCAGAATGTGCAATAAAATTGATATTGCTATTTCCGTTCGAGATTTAGTTTTATATAAAAAATTCTCATATTAAACTTTTTTCAATACATTTTTACCAGTAATAGCCATAGCGGTTAATGCTCCAGAAAATAAAGCGCCACCAACACCGGCAGTTACAATATCCTGACCTGTTAGATAAAAGTTTTTAATAGGTGTTCTTGGTTTTAAAAAGGATTGTCTAAACCTAGATGGACCATGAGCTAATCCGTATACTTCACCTTTTTCATAATTAACAAAATGCTGTGTGGTTAGCGGGGTGGATAGTTCATAACAATTTATCTTCCCTTCAACTTGTGGTAGTTGTTTATATAATTCCTTTAGTAAGCGTTGTGCTATTTCTTCTTTAATAGTTTCATATTCTTCACCTCTTTTTTTCCAGGAGGTACCTGACCATTTTTCAAAAGTTTCATAAGGAACTAAAGTAATAATGTCAATGGAACTTTTTCCAGGATAACGATTAAGCCAATCAGGATCTTTAGCACAAGGGAATGACAAATATACCACAGGAAATGGCTGAGATAAATCTTCTAAATAATTTTTTACGCAGGTATCATGATCTCCTTTGGCTGGGTAAATCCAATAATTTGTTTTTGGAATTTGAAGTTCCTCTGGAGTACCATCTAAACCAATATATAAACTTACGTGGGCAACCGAAGGATTTACCTTATGCAAGTGTTTGTCAAGCTTGTGTTTTTTAACAATGTTTAAAGGTAATATCTTGTTATAGGTAGTAATAATACCCGCGCTACTTACAACGTTTTTAGATCGAAACTCCTTGCCATCTTTCATTTTTACACCTAAAGCCTTGTTTTTTTCAATAATAACCTTATCTACTTCTGCACTAATTAAAATGGTGCCTCCAGCCGATTCTATTACCGGATCAATGGTTTTAACAATTTGTGATGAGCCTCCAATAGGGAAATTTCCACCATCAAAATAATGCCTTGCTACAGATGCATGCATAGAAAAACTACTTTCTTTGGGAGGTAATCCATAATCTCCATACTGACCAGTTAGCACTTTTATTAATTCTTCATTTTGGGTCAAGGAACTGAGTACTTCGTAGGTTGTTTTATCTGAAAATTTATGAAATGGTTTTTTTAAGTATTTTCCTGCCAATGCATTCCAAAAAGGTGATATGGCTTTACTGACATAATAATTCTTACTGGTTTTAACTGCCTTAAATACCAAGTCAACATAATTGTTTATGGCTTGTTCTTCTTCAGGGAAATAAGAAGTCATTTTTTGCTTAAAGTTTCTTACGCCTTTAACAAAATCGTATTGTTTGTTACCAATAATAATTTTGTCATAAACCTCTCCCATGTCAGCCCATTTTAATTCGCCATCACTCACATAATCGAATAGTTTTTTTATCAAACTATTCTTTCTTTGGACTTCACCTATATAATGTATGCCCACATCCCATTCGTAACCAGTGCGTTTAAAAACATGTGTAAAACCTCCAGCTGTATAATGTCTTTCTAGAACTAAAACCTTCTGGCCTTCTTTTGCTAGAATTGCTGCTGTTGTAAGTCCTCCCATTCCAGATCCAATAACAATGGTGTCATAAGTGTCTTGTAAAATAGGTTTTTTTTTATAAGATTGAATCATGGAGTATGTTTTCATCCAAAATACAAAATTGAAATAACATAATTCATAAAATTTTAGTCTGGAGTTTGGATAGAAAAAGGCAGAGCTGTACATTTATATTTTAAAATACCCAATTACTACACTTGGATTTCTTAGAAATAGTGTGGTTTTATATTTTCTATTGAAGAATTTGGAGTTGTAATTTCTATGTTAATTCGTATGGTTCAATCCGTCGGTTATTCGGCTATTTGAACACTTTCTTCAGCTACGGATTCCCTTTTTGCTAAACGAGTGGCAATAATGCTAACTATAAATATTTGTGCTGCATGAAAAATCATTAATGGAAGTAAAATAAGTCCAATAGACATGGTGCTTGGAAATAAAATTTCAGCGAAAACAGTTCCGTGTACAAGCGATTTTTTAGTTCCACAAAATTGTGCAGTAATACGATCTTCTGTATTAAAATCAAGTTTTTTAGATATAAAACCAGTTGTAAAAAATACTAAATAAAATAGAATAATTACTACTGTAGAAAGTATAAGTAAATCTGTTAGACTTACCGAACTAAAAATATCTTCCTCAAAAGATTCGGCAAAGCTTTTATAGATGATAAGTAAGATGATGGACTTATCGAATAGCGTAAGTTGGTTTTTATACTGTATGGCAAACTTGCCCCAATATTTTTGTAAAAGCAATCCTAAAATTACAGGAAGTAATATTTGGCTAATCAACGATATATAGATAGACTTTAGGTTGTAGTCTGTAGCTGTTTGATTTAAAAACATCCCTATCCACAGAGGTGTTATAATAATACCGATTAATCCAGAAATACTAGCATTAAATATTGCGGCAGGTATATTTCCTTTTGCTATAGAAACCATAACAACCGACGATGACACAGTTGACGGTAAAGCAGCCAAGAACAAAAAAGAAAGCCATAGGGTTTGTGAATCCTCAGTGTTTAATAGCGGTTTGCAAGCAATTATTATTAAAGGGAAAATTAAAAAAGTGGTTAGTTGCACTAAAAGATGCAATCTCCAATTTTTTAAACCACTTTTAATTTTTTCGGGGCTTAACTTTAAGCCATAGAAAAAGAAGATTAAGGAAATACCAATGGTCCCTATTAAATCTAATGGGAAGTCGCTTTGTTTACTGCCCAAACTAGGGTATAGGTAAGCTATAAGTATAGCAACTAAAATGGCAATTACAAATCCGTCAACCTTAGTTTTCATAATTAAGCTTCTACATTAAAAAACACTTTATAATAGTGCATTTTCTTATCGTCATCGTAACCGCGTTCCAAATATTCGCTTGATGCTTCTGGGGCATCTATATCTAGTTTTATTTGAATGTTGGTATCTAGTTTTATTTCCGTTTTAATCTTTTTCTTTTCCTTTTTTACTACAGCTTCAGCAACATCAAATTGATTTCTAATAACCAAATCTTTTTCACCTTCAAAAGTTTTCTTGTAGTCGTCGAATAAGGTTCTGTGTTTTTCTTCTTGAAAAATTTCATCTTTAAAACGCTCTACATTTATGGTTTCGTTTTCTTTGAAAAAATCTATGGTTTTAGCCAAAAATGTGTTTTGTTCTTGGTTGCCATAGGATATTTTTAAAATATCTTCAGAGAAATCTTTACACAACTCGATATACTGTTGGGTATGGTTGTTGGCATCATCGGCATATTTAATATTTAAGAAATGATTGGTCCAATATTGAGCATCGTAATTGTTGTTGTCTGCACTTAAAATAATTGGTCCTTCAGCATCTGTTTGGTTTAGTATTAAACAACCTTTGTCTACTTTTTTTGAATTAATTCCTTTTTGAACAAACACATCATAACTATTGTTTTCTAAATATGTTTGAAAGAAATCAACTTTGTTTTCAATTTTAAAAATCCCTAAGGCGTTGGTGGTTATTTCGTTAAACTCAATGCCCTCAAACATAACCACAAGTACATCTCCCGTTTTTATTTGAGCAGAATTGGATTGCTCAAATAAATGTTTTACAATGTGTTTTGAGGTTTCAATAAAAGTATCGTCGTCAGAAAAAATTTGAGAACTATATGTGTTTATTTCGTTTAATGAAATATCAGCATGATGATTAAACCTGTATGATTGTACAACAGAACCGAAAGGCCTTAATAAAAATGGTAGCATAAGCTCGTAGCTTGCTTCGTCAAAATGCACCTCTTTTTCTGAAAAGGCATTTTTTGTATTGTTGTGTTTATTACCTACTTTATGGATAATACACTTTGATATAGAGGCGTTTTTACGTGAAATCATGGTCTGAGTATTGATATTGCAATACTAAGCATTTCAAGAGAAAAATTTAAGTTTAGTGTATAAAAAAACCGAAGGGTTTAACTTCGGTTTTAAAGAATTTTTGTATCGAATTAATAATCTAAGCCAAAATGATCCATGACCTCTTCATAGGACATGTTTTTGAAATCTAAAGAAGCTCTACCTCCTATATTTGCAGGAATAATTATATGCCTACCTTGCATATCGGTTGGCATTATTATATTTGATTCAGAACGGCAATATATTCTTATATTCTCTAGTGATACTCCAGAACCAATAGTTGAAGTATTGGTCCATACAGCAGGTAATAAATAAGTAGTAGCACTAGAACGTACATAACTAAGAATAACTGAGGCTTCTATTAAATTTTCTGTGATTTCCGGAACAACTTGATCATGATAAGTCATAGTAGTGTTTGGAGCAGTCCATGTTAGATCATACCAATCTGATATAATTACATTAGCATTGCCATCTGCTCCATCTGCACCGTTTGTTCCAGCAGGTCCTTGAGGTCCTGGTTCGCCGTCTTCTGTGGAACAGGAAACACTAAATACTACTAGTAGTGCTAATAACACATACTTTGATTTTGAAATTGTTTTTTGAATTGTTTTCATAATTTTTAAAATTGCTTTGATTTTTATATTAGTTTAATGGTTGAAGTTTTAAAAGGTTAACATTTAGACATTACAAAACAGAATTATTGTTTCTGTTTAAAACATATAACTAATTATTAATAGGTTTCGTAGGTCCAGGTTCTATAATGGGTAGAATTAGGACCATTTGAATAAGTATTGTAAATTTCAACAGATGTTGGATAGTCCTTGTCGTTATAAACATAAGTATAGACGCTATTATTTGAAGATCCAAAATCGCTGGAGTATTCACTAGAGATAATGTTATTATTGCTAAAATATCTTATCCTAAAAAGTGTAGAATAACCAAAATACTTTGTAGTAAGAGAAATCATATCAAACAACGAGAAATTAGACGTAACACCACAATCGTTAAGTAATAGTTTTGATGGGTTTTTTTTAGTGTCATACACAAAAGTATAGTCTTGGAGATATGAATATAAAACGTCATCATTACTGTAATAATTAATAACCTGAGAAACATTCCCATTGGAGTCATAGCTTATAAGATCACGCGAATATACGGAGTCAGATAAATTCTTTTCGGTAATAGATATTAACTCTTTATTAGTGTTATATTCAAATAATCTCTGTATATTTTTAGTTTCTCCACTGCTATTAATATAACTCAAGGTTTGACGGGCAATTAACCCATCATTATTATAAGTTAAATTTTAAATCATTTATAGTTTTATAATTCATGTAAATTTATAAGAGTTCCAAACTGTTTAATATCACTATTGTTTCAAAGTATATAACAGATGTAACAGTTTGGGAATAGAACATATATATCTTCTATTTTATATTTTTATTTTAATCTTATTTTTAATATTAGGTAGTTATGTGTACATGCTCTTGTTCATTAAAAGAGAATGTTTTAGGTTTTTGAATAAACAGTTATGCAATAGTTTAAGTATTTATATGAATAAAAAAACCGAAGCTTTTGACTTCGGTTTTTAAATAATAAGTTAAAATGTAGACGTGATTTTAATAGCCTATGTTGTTATTTTTCAAAAATTATTTCTATACCAGGATTTGATACAATCAACTCGGACATTGAGACCGAATCTATGGACACTATTTCTGGACTTTCTCCTTCTAAATAAGCAACTAGTTTTTTACCATCATTACTTAAGATGTAATTGAAATTGGTACTTTCACTTTCACATTCGTCATCTACGTTGATACTATAATTGATTGTTATTAAAGTATCCTCATTTATAAAATGCCAGTTCGTTTGTTTTATACAGTCATTTTCTGGCGCCTCACCATTAATGGATTTGATAAACCATTTCCCGGACATTAATAGTTCCTGTGTTGTAGGTTCTGGAGTTGGTGCAGGGCTGTCGTCGTCGCTACTACAGTTAAATGTTAAGAATGCAAGAAATAGAAAAGTTGCAAGTTTTAGTGTTTTCATGGTTAAATGTTTTATTTGTTTTCTTATTAATAATTAATACTATAAAAGGTTAACAAAATATTTTAAAAAAATAGTTTAAAAGAAATTTTTAATCTCATAGCTGAATTGCTAGTTATTTTATTCTGCAGGAGAAATCTTGTTAAATATCTTAAAGCCAAATATATGTAAAATAGGTTTAATTCCAAAACCGACCTGTGCGATAGCCGTTTTTTATAGTTAATATTAGGTAGTTATGTGTAGAGTTTATATAGGAGTCTATATAATATAGCTTGGTGGGTTTTCATTCCATTTGGTAAGTTGATAGCTTAAATAAGTAATAAATAAAAAACAAAAAGCCAAAATGTTAGTTTTAGCTTTTTGCCTTGAAGACTAATTCAAATAAAATAAATTTAAATAGTTGTAATTGTATGTTATAATTGATATAAAACACCTGCGTTTATAACTACTTGTCCATAATCGCTTGCTACATATTTAGGTTCTAAATACACACTTAATTTATCAGAAAAAGCCCATCTTGCGCCAGCTCCAATGTTAGCACCAAAAGCACTATTACTTACTTTACTTGTGCCATAATAATAGCCGTAATAAGTAGAAGATCCACTTTTGTAACTAGAGTAGTTAACACCTACTAAGGGATAGATTTTTAATTTACTTTCAATAATTTCAAAAAAGTAATGAGCGTTGGCATCTACAGCAAGTAAATTTCTATTAAAACCGTATAAACTGCTGCCAAAAAAGTAGGTAATTCCTGGAGAAATGGCAATTTCTTCAGTAATATTAAATTCTGCCTTTCCGGTAATTCCTGGACCAGAAATTTTTTCGTTGTATCCCAATCCGCCACCAATAGATATTTGTGCTTGAATTTGAGGTGCAATAAAAAATAATAAGGCAAGTGCAAAAAATATTCTGTTGCTTTTAATCGATTTAGAGTTTAGTTTTTTCATGTTTTAATTGTTTTTTGTTTTGTATGTTTTCTATTTAATGAGGTTTTAAATAAAAGGTTAACATAGGCCATGAAAAAGTTTTGAATATTATTGAATTTAAAATGTTTCTGTATTTTGTAATTCAGTTAATTACATGAGGTTTGTAGGTTAAACGAATTTTAATTGTTTTCTAGGAATTAATATTCTTGTTTCAATTCTTAGTGGTGTTATCCTCAATAAAGAGCTTGTAATAATGATAAGCTGATAATAAATTGTTGTTCAGATTCAGATTAAACTGTAAGAAAACTAATAGCTTTTACTTAAAAATAAAGTAATTTAGCAGCTAGATGTTAACCTTTTATAATTTAGGATATTAAATGCAAAGAGTTCAAGAGAACATAACTATAACTGATTTAAAAAAGGGCTCCGATTTGTTGTTCAGAAAAATATATGAAGACAACAGGGGCAAGTTTTTAAATTTTGCTAAAAAGTATCACCTACCACATGAAGATATTATAGATATCTATCAAGATGCCTACATTGTTTTCTATAATAATGTGATGGAAGGGAAGATTGTTGAGTTTACGAGCTCTATTTCAACCTATTTATTTAGCATTGGAAAGTATTTAATTTTTGATAAAATGAAAAAAAATAATAAGACTATAAATCCAGATTTCGATTTGTCTCTTATTAGGGAGAAAGAAGAACTAGTTGATCCAAATATAGATATGGATCAAGATTCTTTAACCACAGAACAGATTTTATTAAAAAGACATTTTGCAACTCTTGGAAAAAAATGCCAAGATCTGTTAACCTTGTTCTATTATAGAGGATATAGTATAAAGGATATTATTGATACTACAGATTATGCAAGCGAAAATGTAGTAAAAAGTGCCAAGTCCAGATGTATGAAAACCTTAAAAGAACGCATTAATAGTAACTAAGAAAAGCAATGAATAAGCAAGACTTACTATATCACTACTTCTCTAACAGCTTAACACCTGAACAAGAAACCGTATTTCAGAATTTACTGAAAACAGATACTGAATTTAAAGCGCAGTTTGAATTTGAAAACCATCTAAAAAAGGCAATTAAAAGCCATGAGAATGATCGGTTAAAAACAACACTTCAGGATGTTGAGCGTGAAATTAACATGCCTAAACATCACACATTGTTTAACTATAAAAGTTTTGCCGTAGCAGCCTCTATTGCCTTATTAGTTGGTTGGTTTGGCTATAATACCTTTTATAGCATTAATTATAATAGCTTGTATGATAGCAGTTTTAGCGAATATCCAAACACAGTTTACACAATAACAAGAAGCGATGACGAAAACTCTATAGAACGTGAAGCTTTTGTTGCTTACGAAACAAAAAACTATCAAATTGCTATTGAGAAATTTGATGCTGTTCCGGAAAACATACAGAAGAACTATGTAAGCTTTTATAAAGCACAAGCTTATTTAGGTATGGAAAACAAGGAGGAAGCTAAAGTCTTATTTGAACAAATTGTTAATGAAAATAAAAGTTTTGTAGCCGAGTCTACTTGGTATCTAGCATTAATAGCAATTAAGAAAGAGGACAAGGAAATGGCAAAGATTTACCTTGAAAGCTTGGTTAATAACTATACATATAATAAGGATAGAGCACAAAAGCTTTTAGAAGAACTTAAGTAGTTTTTCTAAACTTGATTACAGATACAATTAAGATTATAAGCGCTCCAATTCCAAAAAAGTACCACCACCAAGATACGTTTGAGGTTATTGCGGCTGTTTTTCCAGAAATAACAAAACCAGACCAATAGTACGGATGTATCAAGGCGGTTTGGTTGTTTTCTTTTATAAAGGATACTTGTGCGTGCTGTAAAGCTTGGTTTTTGGTTTTTCCTTCGGACAGTTTTTTATAAAAAACATCCATAATTTTTAAGGCTGAGCCGTCGTTAATTTTCCATAAAGTACTTGATATGCTTGAAGCACCACTAAAGTAAAATCCTCTGGCCAAACTAATAAATCCTTCACCACGCTTTAAATTACCAATTCCACTTTCGCAAGCACTTAAAGTTACTAAATTGGTATTGAGGTTTAAATTGTACAAATCGGTTACATAAAGCAGATTATTTGTATTGTTTGTATTTGGTTCAAAAGCTAAATACGAATATTCTGGAGTTTCATCGTTTATAATGGCATGGGTAGCAAAATGTAATAAGCCGTATTTTTCACTTTCTAAATTGAAATTTTGTAGTGTAGCATTTGAGTTTGTTAATGTTTTGCCGCTAAAATAATTTAGTATATCCTCAGCTTCATTTTGGTTATGTGGTAAAGGCAGTAAAGTATTGTTTGAAGATGTTTTAAAACTAGGAGCAAATGCTAATACTTTAGTGTTAACACCTTCCTTACTAGAAAGTTGCTTTAGTAATGTTGCTGAATTAACGTAACTAATTGCATGGTCTTCTATTAAATAGCTAGTTTTTCCATCTGTTGATAAACTAGAAAATGGAATGTAATTTAATAAACCATCTGTTACTACGATGAGGTTCTTGTTTGATAAATCCTTAATACTTGGGGCTACCAATTTCTTATATAAGTCAAATGATTTTTTGTTTAAATTTTGAAGATTGGACTTTGGGTTATTTAACATACTGTAAATAGAACTGATATCATTTTCTATTGAAGTATTTAATGGGTATTGATGAATAGATTTAGAGTTTTTAGAAATAGTTATCACATAAATTGCCTTGTTTCCATAAAAGTATGACACTAAAGCTTCGTTGGTTTTTAAAAAATTCTGTAACTGGTTTATTGTTATAACTTCCTGACTGTATTTTAAATCGTAATAGCTTTTATAATTCGCTTCAATCGTACTTATAAGTTCTCTATATCGACGTTTTGTTTCAAATAATTCGATTTCCAAAACCTCACTTTTTGATTGGTTTAACTGCTTTTCTAAATGATTGATTTGAGACTTTAAAACCTGCTCTTTTTCAATTATGTTTTTTGGAATGTTAGCAAATTTTGTTGCTTGAGTACTTAAAAGAGCATCTAATAACAGCACACTTTTGCTTTTCTCGGAATAATAAAAAGCGCGATCAATGAGTGAATCTTTTTTGGTTTTTTGATATAAATTGTAGCTTGCTTCCAATCCAGATTCAAACAGTGGGAAGGCTTCATCCATTAAAAATAGTTTGTCTTCCTTACTTTTAAAAGTTGGTTTTAACTGATCCAAGATTTGTAATGCTTGGTTAACGTTTGAAATGCTTTGGGTATAACTTGCTTGAGAATTTAATACATCTGTTTTGTTTTTTAGGACTTTTAAAATTGTGGATTGGTTGATAGTAGAATTTGTTTTGTCCGAAGAAAACTGATCGATTGCCAAATTATAATATTCTAATGCTTTTCGTGGTTGGTTACTTTTGAATTGTAGCTTCCCTATGGCGTTATATATTTCGGCGATGTCGTTATGTGGATTGTTTTTCCATTTTTGCTTTACGAGTTTCAAGGCTTTTTGCAATTCAAGTTCAGCTAATTTATAGTCCTTAGTAGATTCATGAATTTTAGCTTTAGCTTCATAATACATATGCCATTTTGGATGATTTACAGAAAGATGGTCTTTAATAATGTTCAAGTAATAAAAAGCACTATCGGTTTTAGACTCACTTAAATAATTATCCAATAAATGGTTGGCTTCAGTAACAATACTACTAGAGTTTCCTTGATGATTTAAATTATATTCTAATGATTTTTTAAAATATGCATTGGAAGTTTTTAGTTGGTTTTGATTTTTTAATACTTCGGCAAGTAGACTGTATGTCCTGTTAATTTTTATTATATCATCTGCTTTCTTAGCTTCTAAAAAATGAATATTTTTAGAGTAATAGTCTTTTGCTAAGTTGTATTTACCATCGTTCACATACATTTTTGCAATAAAACTGTAGGCGCTAGTTAAAAGATCGATGAGATAAATATTAAGCTCATCCTCTTTTAAAGCCTCTGTAGATTCGATAATGGATTGAAAAGCACTTCTTGATTGTTTATAATCGTTTAATCTGAAATAATAGATGCCTTTATCAAAGCGGATAGAGTTTATGTAGTATAAATAATTGTCAGTAGTCTTAAGTGCCATGTTGTTTTTCAAAACAATAGAGTCCAACTGCTTTAAGTTGGTCTTCATTTTGTCAAGATTATAAAAATGTGCAGCAGTTTTATTGGAGGCAGATATACTACTAATTAAACTTTCAAAATCTCCATGTTTTATGGCTTCATTATTAATTTTATCGAAATAGTAAAAGGCAGAATCCTGTTCAGAATAAATATATTGATATGCTTTTTGATATAAGGAAGTAATGGTGCTATCGTAAATAGAGTCGCTGTTATTTTGTGCTACGACATGGCTTGTAGACCATAATAGTATAAGTAGGAATAGAGGCAATTTCATAAAAAAAGTCTTCAGTTTAACTGAAGACTAATTTACAACTATTTAATGGATATTGTTTTTTATTAGTGTTTAAGGTAGGTTATGAAAATTAACCTGAATAGAATAACTGTCATTATTGGTTTGAACTTCTATCATAGCTTGTCCTGTAAAACCTGGTTGCTCGAAATTAAAAGGTTGATACCTTCCAGTATTTTGGGTGTTAGGAATAGTTTCTAATGGAGAATCACTGTTTGTAAAAGCTATACTCGATTCATCGTTAGAAGATAATATTGAAATACTCATTTGTTCTGTGCCTGGCAATAAAACAATATTTTCTATAGAGTTATATAAATCTAAACATAGACATGGTGATGGAACTGGAATTGGAGGTAATTTAGGTTTAACAATTGCGAATGCATTCTCAGGAGTTAAAATGCCAGAAATTTCTAGTTCATTTTCATCAATTTGAGCTTGGGCTACAAGAATGTTAGCTTGTGCTTCCTCGTAATCTGGATAATCTTCTGGAACTTGACTCCATTCATCAATTTGAGAATTAAGATATTCGTTTTCCGTGTTAAGGTAAAATATTTTTAGATCTCCTTCATAAATATAATTGGTAGCGGTTAATGGAGATTCTTCGTTATTGTCCTTCACAACATCGTCATCATCAGTTTTACAACTGGTAGTTGCAACCAATAAAAGTGACATAAAGAATAAGGCTAATGCATGTTTTTTCATAATTAATTATTTTAGTTGGTACTTTAATTTTTTACAATGTACATTCTATTAATAGAATGAATTTGTTAAAGTTAACAATTTAGAGATAAATTTTTTATAAATAAAAGTACTTGTCCTAGTCTGTTAGTTTATTTGGTAGATGATAATAGAGTTGTTGTCGCCTTTTGTTACAAATTCAAGGTTTCTGTCCTTATCTATATTATCTAGTGTTATTCTTGAATTTCCATAAACTGGAAAGTTGGAAATAAGCTCTCCTTGGCTGTCAAATAAATATATTTTTTTAGCTTGCAAATCTGTTATCGACACATATATTTTATCGTATAGGTAAAAAATATCTGGTTTTGTATAATTACCATAATCCAATTCTATCGTCTTGTCTTTTATGGTAAGCTTGTTTTCAGAATGTGTAACAAGGGTTCTACTTGTACTAGTTATATTGTGTAAATCTGTTAACTGAAGATTTTGAGCGGCAGTATTACCTTGTGTATCTATTGTTATAAGCTTTCCATCTTTTGATGTTGTAGAAAACTTATTGTTATACAAATAAACGGCTTGGTTAGAGTAGGTGTAGGTGTTTTTAGGCTTTACTCGTGTTTTTCCTACTCTATCTAAAATATATAAGCTGTTTGCAGTCTTGAATAGTAAATAATCTTTTTTTCCTATTCTAAAGTGTTGAGGTTGGTGCACCAATTCGCTCTCGGCTTTATTAAAGTTGAAACCTTTTACAGTACGACCAAGTTGGTCGTACATAAGAATGTTTTTCCCTTGAGTAATTAGTAATCTGTAATTTCTATTGTTGTCGTAATCAAAAACAGAAAGTGGTTGTGTTATTTTATCTTTAAATTTTAATGGGAATGGCGATACTTCCTTTCCAGTTCTATCAATTACGTAAACTCTATTTGGTGTTGCAAAGGCAAGTTGAAGTCTACCATTTTTGAACATATCTATTTGTTCAACAGAACCTATAATAGGTCCGTCTAATTGCTTTTTCCAAATAAGTGTGCCTGTATTTGAAATTAAATACAAGTTGTTTTTTATATCTTGAAGTACAATTTCCTTTTGGTTCGTTTCATGATTTACTACAAACTGCGGAGTGTTTAATAAATCATCCGTAATTTTAATATTAAATTCTTCTGTTACCGAATTTTCTAAAGCTTTGGTTTTGCTCTTTTTTATTACGGCATTTACATGGGCAAAATCAGTGTCGTAAATAAATTGAATGGCAGATGCATTGTATTTATCTAAATTTAAAGAAAGCTCTTCCGTAAGAAGTTGTTCTAATTTATTATTTAATTTAGAAGGAGCCATAACAAATAATAAAGAAGACTCATCACTAAGATTCTCTTTTATAGCTTCAAAATACGTTCTTTCGTGTAAAGTTGTATTGTTTTGATAATTGGCAATAATGTTCTGAAGTATTTCTAAGGAATTGGCAAAAACAAAGAAATTGTCCAGTACACAGTATAAGGTTGCTTTATTAAATTGAACTAAAGGGTAGAAGCTTCTATTAAATAAATTAGGTTGGCTAAAGCTAAAAACATCAATTTGTCTATAGCTTTCAACTAAATTTTGATCGTTGGATAAAGCATTGCTAGTAGATAGTTCATCTAAAGAATTTAATACTATAGCTTCTTGTGTTCCTTCAAAAATAAGGCCTACTTCAATGACATTATCAAACAAGGTGGATTCTGTAGTTATAGAATCGGTTGGTTGATATTTATCTAGGTTCTCTTTAAAGTTCGAGTAGTTATTGAAAGTAAAACTTATAAAGCCATCGCTATTCGCTGGAGTAATTTTAGCTAATTTGTTTTCTTGAGGAATCGTATTTTTAAAAATGTTAATCAGACTTTTGGTGGAGTCGGTAGCTTTTACTAAACCATTGAATAGAATTTCGTCTTGCTTTAAATCGATATCCAACAATAATGAAGTGGCTAGTTTTATATGATTTATAGAATCAATCAGAAAAAACGAATTTAAATAATTAGAATTTTCATTAATCAATATGGATAATTGACTGTCTTTATCCGCTGTGTTTAATAATTTCTTTAGTTTTAAAGGTTGATTCTTTTTATCTATGGACATTTTTAAAAGTTCCATTTCTGAAGCACCAATAAAAATGCTGTCCTTCACTATGCTAAACATCACGTTGTTTTCAACAGTTGTTTTTAATATGTCATCGTGGGTTTTAGAACTAATGGTTTCTACTTTATGATTTGGCAGAGAATCTACCGTAAATAAATTTTTAGAATATGGAGTTATTACAGTAAATTGAATACTGTCTTTAGTATCTTTTGAAAAGGAAAGAAGCAGCTCGTTATTGGTGTTAAAATGGTTTAAGAGTTCTAGTTTTTTTGAAATAGAAGAATATGTACTCGATTTAGAGAGTTCTTGTAAAAACTGATTGTTCTCGATGTTGTTTTTCAGACTTTCTAAGTCAGAAACCTTTATTACAAACGAAGCGCTTTCAGGAATAAAATCTGATGGTTTAATGTTTTTGTTATCAGAACTACAACTTGTAATTAATAAGGTGATAAAAACAAAATAAAAAATTCCTTTCATGTATTTGATGGTTTATGCAAATATAATGAACTCCTCTTTACTTTTTGATTTTAGCGGTTTTATAGAAAATAGAAAGAGTAAAGCGAAATTCAAGAGCTTATAATTTTAATTTCAATTGATCGGGTAACAGTTTAAAAGATTTTCTATGATATTCTGTTATCCCATATTTACTTATAGCTAATCTGTGTTCTTTGGTTGGATATCCTTTGTTTTGTTTCCAATTGTACATAGGAAACTCCTTATCGATGTTATTCATATACTCATCTCTGTAGGTTTTTGCTAAAATAGACGCAGCAGCAATGGATAAAAATTTACTGTCTCCTTTTATAATTGTTTTGCTAGGAATGTTTTGATATGAATGAAATCTATTACCATCAACTATAATAAATTCGGGTGTTGTTTTTAAGTTCTCAATCGCTTTATGCATAGCTAATATAGATGCATTCAGTATGTTTATGCTGTCAATCTTCTCAGGAAACACATGAGCTACACTAAAAGCTATAGCGTGTTCTTCAATATAAGGTCTTAAATAATCTCTCTTTTTTTCAGAAAGTTGTTTCGAATCGTTTAAAATATCGTGTTCAAAATCTTCAGGAAGAATTACGGCAGCAGCTGTTACAGGTCCAGATAAGCAACCTCGACCAGCTTCATCTGTTCCACATTCTAAGCTGAAGTTTGAGTAATTTAATTTTAGCATTTATATAAATCTTAAGAATATGACGTTATTATTAATTGTAATATTGTCTATAATAAATAAAATCCAAAAAGATATTTTCTATTTTTGACGAAAATTATTTTATCATCTGTTTTTTTTAATCAAATTAACTGTACAAATTCAAAAACGTCTTAGCTCCTGCAAGGTCTAAAAAATAATTATGAGGAGAATATTTTTAGCATTTTTTTTATTGGCTTTTGTTAGTTTAGGCTTTTCTCAAATTAAACCTACACTCGATAAAAGTGAAAGAGGTTTAATTAGAAATCAAGACTATCAAGACTATCAAGGATCTCCTGATAGAGGATCTTCAAAAAGTACAAGTAATAAAGGACTTGTTAATAAAGATGCTAAAATTGAGCAGTATTTAATAATATCTCACGCAAGGGACACAACTATTGTGGACACCTCCTTGACTATTAGAAAAGAGTACAAGTTCAATTACTTACGAAAAGATAACTTTAATTTACTGTCTTTCTCCAATGTTGGTCAACCATACAATACCTTAATCCATAATTTTGATAACAGTAAGTTAATGCCTTTGTTTGGAGCAAGAGCGAGGCATTTTAATTATATGGAAATAGAAGATATAAGCTATTACCATGTACCAACACCCTTTACAGAGCTTTATTATAAAACGGCATTTACCCAAGGTCAGCAATTAGATGCATTTTTTACGGTAAACACATCCAAGCAGTTTAATTTTTCTATTGCTTATAAAGGAATGCGTTCTATAGGAAAATACCAACACGCCTTGACTAGTACAGGGAACTTTAGGTTCACAACTAGCTATAAAACTAAAGACAACAGATATATTGCTAATGCACATATAGTTATGCAAGATTTGTTGAATGAAGAAAATGGAGGGTTACAAGATGATAATATAAAATACTTCGAGTCTGGAAACGAAGAATTTATTGATAGAGCTGTTTTAGCAGTTAATTTTCAAGATGCTGAAAATATTCTAAAAGGAAAGAGATTTCACCTGGACCACAGATATAAGCTTTTAAAAGAGCAAGATTCCACTTCCAATAACACGCTTAGTGTTGGAAATGTGCTTTCATTTGAAGATAAGTTTTACGAATACAACCAAAAGAAACAAAATGAATATTTTGGTGCAGCATTTCAACAAAATGGATTAAGAGACCGTGTAACGCTTGAGAATTTTTATGCGCAAGGTTATGCCGAATATAGTAATAACCTATTGGGAAATTTAAAATTCAATATCGATTACAATAACTATAACTACGGATACGATAAAGTAACTTATATAGATAATATATTAATAACAAACAGGTTGCTGGGTAGTGTAGTGTCTGTTGGAGGTCATTATTCTAAAAAAATAAAAAAGTTTAATATAGAAGGAGGCTTTGGATTAAACATCTCGGGAGATTTTGAAGGCAACTATGTTGAGGGTTCTGCTTCCTATCAGTTTACTGACGATATAGGATTTAGTGCAAGAGTTAAGCATAATTCTCAAGCTCCAAATTACAACTTCCTGTTGTATCAAAGCGTTTATCAGAATTATAACTGGAAAACAAGTTTTGATAATGTAAAGACCCAAAATATCAAGCTTGCTTTAACTTCGAATAAAATCGCAAATTTATCAGTAGACATTACTAATATAAACGACTATACTTATTTTAAAAAAGCAAGTGGATTGGTTAAGCCTTTTCAAAGCGATAAATCTATAAACTACCTTAGTGTTAAGTTGCAAAAGGAAATTAGTTTTAAAAAGTTCTCATTAGACAACACAATTGCATACCAAACAGTGAAGGATGCTAATTTAGTTTTCAATGTTCCTTCATTTGTTACACGAAACACATTATATTACTTCAATCATTTTTTTAAAAAGGCGCTGTTCCTTCAAACAGGCGTAACCTTTAATTACTTCACAAAGTATTATATGAACGGTTACGATCCGCTTATGGCAGAGTTTTATGTCCAAACAGAGCGTGAGTTTGGTGGATTTCCAAGATTTGACTTTTTTGTGAACGCCAAGATCCAACGAGCTAGGATATACATAAAGGCAGAACATTTTAACTCTGCCTGGACCGGATACGATTATTATTCGGCTCCCAACCATCCATATCGTGACTTCGCAATCCGTTTTGGTTTAGTTTGGAACTTCTTTTTATAAGGGCTATATATATAATAGGAGTTCTTTTTGATAAAGATTACCTTTATTCAAGACTAAAGCCTTGAGGTTTTTTCAGTCTATCCTTATATTATAGTATTACAAA
>NZ_DATGNR010000024.1:0-56693 GCF_035306605.1 Xanthomarina sp.
GCACAAATACCACCAATAACTCTAAGTATAATGATGATGGTGTAATCGTAAACGAGTCCTGAGATAATATTGGAAATAGCAAAACCACCTAATAAGAGAAGTAATAAATATTTCCTGTTGAACTGCATCGTCAAGGAAATAAGCGGAATTGCAAAAATGGCCGAAGCTATGGCGTAATACCCAACTAAATTCCCTGTCTGAACTTCGTTGATATTTAAATCGTTCATCATAAGAGGTAAAACCCCCGATGGCATTAATTCAGAGAGAATTCCCACAAAGGTTACAGACGACATTAAAATCATTATCAACCACGGAAAAGCACTTTTAGTTTTTTCCGCAATATTTTGTTTGCTCATAGTTTTGTTTTTAACTGTGTGGAATACACAAATAATTTAATAGAATGAGTTGGGGCTAATACTCTGTTTCTCGTCCTACCAATTTCCAGCCTGCTCGAGTTACTTCGAGTTCCATAGTAAGACCTGTAACCAAGTTTTCTAATAAGTTTTCTTGTTCGCCAATAGTTGCCACTTCAATTTGAATAACTATTTCTTCAGGATTAGATTCTAGCGTATTCCTATTAATTGAACGCACCAATAACTGATCATTCGCTTCAATATGGTTTAATAGCCAAAACCGAACGTTTGATTCCATATTTAAAAGACATTGGATAGAAACTTGGTAGTACGTTTCTTTTACTTTGGTTTTCTTATATGCTGAAAGCTTTGATAAACGAACACTTATCGGTCTTAAGACTAGGTGAGATAAAACCACGGCGATGGTAGTAATCAAGGCTTCAAGCAAAAAGCCCATCCCTGCCAAAGTTCCCACTGCTGCGGAACACCATATGGTGGCTGCGGTGTTAAGTCCTCTAACATTAAACCCATCTTTCATTATAACCCCAGCCCCAATAAAACCAATACCCGTAACAATTTGCGCCGTTACTCTACCAGGGTCTCCACCCGCTAAACTATAAAGGTCTATAGATAGTAATACATACGAAGCAGCGCCAATCGCCACTAAAGTATTGGTTCGTAATCCTGCGTTTTTTTGTTGCCACTGTCTTTCAAAACCAATAATTCCGCCTAATATAAAAGCAGTGCCTATGCGAAAAATGTATTCTGATAACTCTACAAATCCATCCATAAATCTTTGAAAAATTAGTGGTTTGAAATTATTATGCTTTTCCTAAAAGAAGTGTACAAGATAAGTTTAAAGATTTAATGGCACGTCATATTCTACCTCCTTACGTCGGAATAAAAACTCACCATTTCGAACTGACGCCAATACATCTACTCTTTTTCTTATTGCTTCATAAACTGTAGATTCGTTAAGCACAATAAAATTGGCTGCTTTTCCTACTTCTAACCCATAGCTATCTTGAATATTCATACAGCGTGCGCCATTGTAGGTAATCAAGTCAAAACTTGTTTTTATCTCTTCTGGCGACATGGTTTGCGCTAAATGGATTCCGTTATCCAGAATATTCATCATATTTCCATTCCCCATTGGATACCATGGGTCGTTTATGGAATCTTGTGCGAAGGCAACATTAATACCTAATTCTATAAATTCTTTTACTCTAGTTAATCCTCGACGTTTTGGGTAGGTGTCTTGACGGCCCTGCAAGTAAACGTTTTCGGTAGGACAAGCGATAAAGTTCATCTTACTCTTTTGGAACAGGTCCATCATTCTAAAAGCATAAGAGTTATCTGCCGAACCAAATGAACAGGTATGACTCGCGGTAGTTCTAGTGCCATAGTCTTCCATAAGAACAAGTGCATTCAGTAATTCCACAAAACGCGAATGTGTATCATCTGTTTCATCGCAGTGAACATCAATCATCTTGTCGTATTTCAATCCGAGATTAACAATGTCGTGAACAGATTTTTCTCCAAACTCCCTAGCTGGTTCGTAATGTGGAATTCCTCCAACAACGTCAGCTCCCATTTTCAATGCTTCTTCTACTAATTCTAATCCGCCCTTATATGTATACATTCCTTGCTGCGGAAAAGCCACAATTTGAATATCAACCGTGTCTTTTAAATCTTCTTTCATTTCAAGCATCGCTTTTAAGGCTGTGAAATTTGGGTCGGTAACGTCTATATGTGTACGTATGTGCTGCACACCCTGAGAAACCTCATCGTGAATTCCTTTCATTGCAAGTTTTTTCACACTTTCAACAGTCAAGGTTTCTTTAAACTTTGGCCATAGTTCTATCGCTTCAAATAAGGTTCCTGAGCCAGCGCCTTCTTGTCCTAGTTCCGATAAGGTATAAACGTAGTCCAAATGCAAATGAGGGTCTACATAAGGAGGTAAAACCAGTTTTCCACCTAAATCAATTTCTTCCTCATATTTAGGTAAATTTTTCCCGATTTGGGTGATTTTACCATTTTCTACTATCATTTCAGTGGCTTCATCATTGCGATAGATTTTCGCATTAAAAAACTTCTTCTTCATTATACATTCATTTAAAGTTAATACTATTAAGTAATGCCCCTAAATTTAAAAATCGTCTATACAATAGGCGTTAGGGCAAGTTCACAATCTAAACCTTAAAGGTGAAACTTGCAATGATAAATGTCATATTACACATTGGTTGGAAGTAAATTATTGTTGTGTGAAATGACATTTTAGATGAGTTGAAAATATTTTAAATAAAAAAACCTAGTGCTATAAACTGCTAACACTAGGTTCATTTGTAAAAGAAAACACAAAGTTTATGATACCTCTTCCGAAGTAGCAAACTCTTCCATTTTCGTAATTAAATTGTTTTCAACGGTATAAATTTGAACCCATTTTTGCTTAAGTTCTCTTCCAGAACGTTTAACCTTTTGGTGTTCCTTTCCCAATACCACAACCATATTGTCTTCAACGATATATTGCTGAGGTTCAAAATTGATTATCTCAGTCCTTTCCATGATATTAGTGAAAAAGGTTCTAACACCTTCCTTTTTTTCAAAAGTACCGGCGGGAATTATTTGGGTTCCGTGATAAATCCAAACCGTATCCTCGGAAACCGTGCCTACCAATTTTTCTACATCCCCTTCACTAAAGGCTTCAAACATTTTCTCGACTACGGCTTTTGATGAATTTTTCATAATTATTGTTTTGCAAACTGCAAGTGAACAACAATAGTTACGTCTTTTCCAACACCCGCAGCAGCTGGATCAAAATTGATGTTGTAGTCAAATCTATTAATGGTGGTTTTGGCTTTCATACCTAATTTTTCACCTTTATCACTCTTAACAGATCCTCCATAATGCACATCAAAAATCACATCTTTAGTAACGTCTTTAATGGTTAATTTACCATATAGTAAATACTTATCTGGCTTTCCTGTAGCTAGCACTTTAGTGCTTTTGAAAGTCATATTAGGATATTTCTCTACCTCAAAAAAATCAGCACTTCTCAGGTGATTGTCTCTATCCGTTACATTGGTGTTTATACTGTTTACTTTTACAGTAAAATCGAAGTTTGCATTATTTAACGCTTCTCCATCGGTAGTTAAATTTCCTGTGTATTCTAAAAATTTCCCGTTTACAATACTAATTCCTGAATGGGAAATATTAAAGTTTAACGAGGAGTGATAAGGATCTACCTTCCATTGTGTTTGTGCAAATGAACCTATTGTAAAGAATACAATTGCAACAAATGACATAATTTTTTTCATAGTATCTAAATTTTAAAAGTTATTATTAGTTAATAAATATCTGAGGTTAAAAAAATGCCATATATACTCGAAGCTCGATTATTTATGGCATTTGTATTTACATCAGGTTTGTTTTTTAAAAAATGTTACCCATTGCTAGGTCTTGGTGCCCATTTGTTATAAGGCGTCATATCGAAGTTATTCACTTCATCCATTGTTAAGCCGAGTGCTTTTGCTACACCTTCGCCATATTCTGGATCGGCTTTATAGCAATTTCTAATATGTCGGATTTGAATAAACTTCTCGGCACCACCAACTTGTGCAGCCGTGTTTTTAAATAAAACATCAGCTTTTCCGTCGGCTTTAATAATGCGGAATAAATCACCAGGTTGGGTGAAGTAATCTTCATCATCATCTCTAAAGTTATGAGCGTAAGCATCGCCATTTAATTCTAAAGGCGGTTCTTTGGCCTGAGGTTGTTCTTGCCATTCGCCATAGCTATTAGGCTCGTAATGTTTTGTTCCTCCGTAATTTCCATCTACTCGCATCGCTCCATCTCTATGATATGCGTGGTAAGGGCAAGTTGGTTTGTTTACTGGAATCTGATAGTGGTTTACGCCAAGTCTATAGCGTTGTGCATCTCCATAAGAAAACAATCTTCCTTGTAGCATTTTGTCTGGAGAGAAACCAATTCCAGGAACAATATTCGTCGGATTGAAAGCCGCTTGCTCTACATCTTGGAAATAGTTTTCTGGGTTTCTATTTAGCTCAAATTCTCCTACAGGAATTAAAGGGAAGTCCTTTTTAGACCAAACTTTCGTTAAATCGAAAGGATGGAAACGGTAAGTTTTTGCTTCTTCCTCCGTCATTACTTGAATATACATTTTCCATTTTGGGAAATCTTTACTTTCAATGGCATCGAATAAGTCTCTCTGAGAAGATTCCCTATCCATGCCCACAACTTTAGCGGCTTCTTCATCGGATAGGTTTTCAATACCTTGTTGCGTTACAAAATGAAATTTCACCCAATGTCTTTCATTGTCTTTGTTTATAAAGCTATAGGTGTGGCTACCGAATCCGTGCATATGTCTGTATCCTCTTGGAATACCACGATCGCTCATAATAATTGTTACTTGGTGAAGTGCTTCGGGTAGTAAGGTCCAAAAATCCCAGTTGTTATTAGCGTCTCGCATATTTGTTTTAGGATCGCGTTTTACAGCGTGATTTAGATCTGGGAATTTCATAGGGTCACGGAAGAAAAAGACTGGTGTATTATTTCCTACCAAATCCCAAATTCCTTCATCTGTATAAAACTTAAGCGCGAATCCTCTAATATCTCTTTCTGCATCTGCTGCACCTCTTTCTCCAGCAACGGTAGAGAAGCGGCTAAACATTTCTGTTTTTTTCCCTACTTCGCTAAAAATGTCAGCTTTTGTATACTTCGTGATGTCGTGTGTAACTGTAAAGGTTCCAAAAGCACCAGAACCTTTTGCATGCATTCGTCTTTCTGGAATAACTTCTCTGTCGAAGTTTGCCATTTTTTCAAGGAACCAAGCATCTTGCATTAACATGGGGCCACGTGGCCCAGCTGTTTGTACATTTTGATTATCTGGAACAGGAGCTCCTGTTTGCCTAGTTAATTTAGGTTTTTTGTCGTCCATATCTTGTTGGTTTTAAATATTTTTGATGTTCGTAAAGATACAATTATTCTTTCATATGTCCAATAAGGTAAGTCAGTTTTGAGTTAAAGTTCTAACTACAGTTTGTTTCGTTTTATTGGTTTTTTTTCTTAGCTCGTAATTCCTGAAACAACTCTTTAAATAAGCCTCGCGCTATTAGTACTTTCATTATTTCATTGGTTCCTGCATAAATTCTAGCTACCCTATTATCGGCATACATTCTAGCAATTGGATAGTCCCATATATAACCATAACCTCCAAATAACTGGAGACATTCATCGACTACTTTCCCATGCATTTCTGTTGCTGAGTATTTAGCCATTGAAGCGCTTTCTGCTGTAAGTTGTTGTTGGGATAATAATAAAGTGCAACGATCTAAAAAAGCTTGATGAAGTTGTAATTGTGTAGCACATTCGGCTAACTTAAATTGAGAGTTTTGAAAACCTGCAATGGGTTGATTAAAAGCTGTTCTTGTAGATGTGTAATCAACCGTTTTTTCAATGGCACCTTCTGCCCCACCAATGGCATTTAGTGCTACTGTTAAGCGCTCTCTGGCCAATTCTGTCATCATTATTTTGAAACCTAAGCCTTCTTCACCCAATAAGTTTTCTTTTGGAACTTTTACATTGTCAAAAAATAATTCGCAGGTATCTTGCGCTTTCATTCCTATTTTTTTAAAGGGTATTCCCTTAGTAAAGCCTTCAAAATTACTTTCCATAATTAATAAAGACACAGCTTCGTTCTCGGTTCCTTGTTTTGTTTTTACGGCTACAATGGACATGTCGCACATAAAACCATTAGTTATAAAGGTTTTTTGGCCGTTTACTAAATAATAGTCGCCTTTGTCTACGGCTGTAGTTTTAATGGCTTTTAAATCACTTCCACAATTTGGTTCTGTCATTCCAATGGAAGTAATCATTTTTCCAGTAGCCATTTGAGGTAAATATTTTTGTTTTTGAGCTTCAGTCCCATACTTTAAGATATAAGGAGCTACAATATCGGAATGCAAAGAGAAACCAGGACCGTTAACTCCTTCTCTCCCTAGTTGTTCAATAAATAGCGCATTAAAACTAAAATCTAAACCACTTCCTCCATACGTTTCAGGCATATCCATACAGAGTAGTCCCAATTCACCGGCTCGTTCCCAAATTTCTCGGTTAACCATGCCATTTTTTTCCCATTCATCTGTTTGATCAATAATTTCATTGTGGATGAAATCGCGGATCATTTGCTGCATCATTTTATGTTCTTCTGAGGCATATATTTCGCGTTCTAATAAAATATTGTGTAACATATCAATGGGTTTAAATGGATTAATTCAATTCCTTCATAATTTCCGCAAATAGTTCATACGATCGTATTCTATCTTTGATGTCATAAATATTAGTAACTGCAATAAGTTCATCTGCTTGAGTTTGCTCCAAAAACTCTTGGACCTGAGCTTTAACTGTGGCTTTACTACCAATAAAAGAATACTTTAGCATTTGGTGTACTTGTGGGTGTTTCAAAACTTCTTTTAGATCCTCGGTCATATCTGTTGGTGGTTTTACATAATCACGTTTTCCCGTAAAAAGACTAACTACCATACGAATTAAGGAAGTTGATAATCTTTGGGCGTCTTCATCCGTATCAGCAATTATAATATTGACTCCAGCCATGACATAAGGTTTATTTAAACTCTTTGATGGTTGAAATTCTTTACGGTAAATGTCTATAGCATTCCATAAATGAGCTGTTGCAAAATGACTAGCGAAAGCATAAGGTAATCCTTTTTTTGCAGCTAAATGTGCACTATCTGTACTAGAGCCTAAAATATAAATTGGCACCTCCACTCCTTCTGCCACGGTGGCACGGACTTTAGCACTTGAATTTTCAGAAGAAAAATATGTTTCGATCTTTTCTAATTCATTAGGAAACGCATGAGCTGCTTGCATAAAATCAGAACGTATGGCTTGTGCTGTTTCTCTATCTGTTCCAGGCGCTCTACCTAAACCCAAATCAATTCGATTTGGATATATTGATCCTAGAGTCCCAAATTGTTCTGCTATAATTAATGGAGAATGATTTGGCAGCATAACGCCACCAGAGCCAATACGAAGCGTTTTTGTCCCTTCGGCAACATAGCCAATTAACACGGAAGTAGCACTACTGGCAATGTTAGGGGCATTATGATGTTCTGCTAACCAATAACGCGTGTAACCATAGTTTTCAGCATGTTGCGCTAATTTAAGTACATTGTTAAAGGTTTGTTTAAGTGTATGATCTTCCGAAACCAAAGCTAGATCTAAAATAGAATAAAGTATTTTTTTTGTCTTCATAACTGAGAATACTCCGTTGTAATATTTGTCAAAATATATTGATAAGAATTAACAACGAGTTAGTTTGTTTTACTGATTTAGATAAAGATAATATTTATAATTTGGAGAGACTAATTAGCCATTACAATAAAAAAAGTCCATCAAACATTTGATGGACTTTATTATAAATTGGGGGTAGGTTATTATTTAATAATTAGAAAGGGATGACGGTTCCAAAGGACCATTAGTTATTACCAATCTATAGGGAAATAATCTTTTAAGAATTTACCAGACCAATGTTTTCCAGTGTTAATACCATCTATCAACGGATCCATTACTCTAGCTGCTCCATCTACTATATCTAATGGAGGTTGAAAATCGTGAATTTCTGCTTTCTTTTTAGACAATTCCGCAGGGTCTTCATCCGTTACCCAACCGGTGTCTACTGCGTTCATGTAAATTCCCGACTTTGCTAAAGTAGCTGCTGAGGTATGTGTAAGCATGTTTAAGGCTGCTTTAGCCATGTTTGTATGTGGATGCCTGTCTACTTTTTTAAACCTATGAAATTTCCCTTCCATAGCTGATACATTGATAATGTGTTTCTTACCAGTGTTCTCTTTCATCATTAAATGAGACAAGCGGTTACATAACACAAAGGGAGCCACAGCATTTACCAGTTGAACTTCTACCATTTCTGTGGTTTCAATTTCTCCTAGTTTTAAACGCCAGCTATTGGTTTTTCTTAAATCCACTTGTTGAAAATCGGCATCTAGTTTTCCCTCTGGGAACACTTCGGATGCTTGTAAAGAATTATCAAAACTATAAGGAATTTGTGAAAGTGCAGCTGAATTACGTAAACCAATTCCAGGCTCAGGTCCGTGCCAAGTTACTGGAAGCACATTATTTTTACTTGTTTTTGAGGTGCTGATACTTAAATCTGATAATTCCTGTAAACAGTTAAGATGATTTTGCAATAAAGGTTGCGCTAGTTTTGGTAACTGGTCTATCGGCAAGTTTTCGTTTTCCATTAAATGGAAGTAAAAGCCTGAAGGTCTTCTTACTGTTTGCGCAGCATTATTTATTAAAATATCTAAGCGATCGTATTTCTGTTCTATATAATTGCAGAAAATTTCAACACTTGGGATGTGGCGTAAATCTAATCCGTGAATATGTAACCGATCACACCAATCCTTATAATCTTCTTCTTTAGAAAAACGGATTGCAGAGTCGGCTGGAAAACGGGTTGTAGCTATTACTGTAGCTCCAGAACGTAATAGCATGAGGGTAATGTGATACCCTATCTTTAATCTAGAACCTGTAATTACAGCCACTTGGCCTTTTAAATCGGCTGTTTGAAATCGTTTAGCGTAATTTAAATCACCGCACTCAGTACACATGCTATCATAAAAATGGTGCAGTTTGGTATAAACGGCTTTACATACATAGCAGTTTCTAGGTGATTCCAATTCTAAGGGTTCTTTCTTTTCAATTTCAGATGTACCCAATAGTTTGGGTGCTTCAAAAAAAGCGGCTTCCCGAGCACTTCGGATTCCTGTTTCTTTACGAGCCATTTTATCCCGAGCTATCATTTTACGTTTAGCTGCTTTTTTGGCATCTTTTTTACGACGTTCAAACTCCTCCCTATTTGGTCTTGAAAGCATTCCCGATGCCTTTAATAAAGCCGTTCTTTTATCTTGAGGAAGCTCAAAAATTTGATTGGTGTCGGCCACTAATTGTTCTAATATAGAAATACACTTATCTATTTCTTCGGAAGACACGATTTGTGGTTGTTCTAATGGATTTAATTGTTCAAGCATAAGTTATTAACCGTGTAATAGGTTAGCTAATTGATACAAAATTTAATTTGTCAAATATAGTTATAAGCTTCAATCAAAATTATTAATTAAGCGTAATAATATTTTGTATTGTTAACTAGTGGCTTAGCACTTCAACCTATTTAAAATTTATTTAAGTTCAGAACAAATTATTGGAGTTGGATCCGGATATACAAGGATTTGTAATATCGGGAGAATAAATTTATGTTAAAAAAAGAATGAACATTCATTTTTGATGTATCTTTGCATCATAATTAAAAAAACATGGCAAAACTTCAAAAAAGTATAGACAAGCGTAACGCGCTTATAAAAGCCACCATCGAATTGGTAAATAATAATGGGTTTCACGCAACTCCTATGAGTAAAATAGCAAAAATGGCTAATGTGTCGCCCGCAACTATTTACTTGTATTTTGAGAATAAGCAAGATTTGGTGAATAAAACCTATATTGAGGTTAAAGCACAGTACACGGCTTTTACATTTGCAGACTATGATGTTGGAATGTCTGTGGAAGAAGGATTTGAAACCATTTGGAAGCGCATTGCCCAGTTTAAGCTCAACGAATCTGAAAACGCGATGTTTTTAGCACAATGTGACAACACACCCATAATAGACGAACCTAGTTTGCAAGAAGGTATTAAACATTTACAACCCCTACTCGATCTTTGGGATCGAGGTAAAAAAGAAGGTGTAATTAAACCTGTGTCTAATTACATTTTGTATGCTTATTCTATAAACCCTTTATCTTTTTTAATGGTTAACCAAAAACGAGGTGTCTTTCAATTAGATAAAACGCAAATAGAGGAAGCATATCAATCGGCATGGAGCAGTATAAAAAACAACAAATAGACATTAAAAAACAAAATAACCCCTATGGAATTATTAAATAAATTAAATTGGAGATATGCCGCAAAGGCCATGAACGGAGAGCCTGTATCTGATGAGAAAATAGCACGTATTTTAGAAGCGGCCCGATTGGCACCAACTTCAAGCGGATTACAACCTTTCGAAATTTTTGTGATTAAAAATCAAGAATTAAAAGAAAAAATTAGGCCAGTTGCTTGGAACCAATCTGTTATTACTGATTGTTCTCATCTACTCGTTTTTGCTGCATGGGATACCTATACCGCTGAACGAATTAACTATATGTTTGATTTAACGAATGACATACGTGGGTTTAAAAATGAAGGTTGGGAAAATTACCGTCAAATGTTATTAAATTCTTATCCTCAAAAAGATGCCGAAGAAAATTATAATCATGCCGCTAAACAAGCCTATATCGCATTTTCTCAAGCCATTGCAGCCGCTGCTTTTGAAGGCGTAGATGCAACACCTTTAGAAGGATTTGATCCAGATGCCGTAGACGAGATTTTAGGCTTGCGTGAAAAGGGCCTGCGCAGTGCTGTATTATTACCCTTGGGATATAGAAAAGAAAATGAAGATTGGTTAGTAAATCTAGTAAAAGTTAGAAAACCTATGGAACATTTAGTAACTGTAATAGAATAAAATTAACTATGATGATACAAACAATTTTATTGAAAAATAGACCAGAAGGAAGGCCTACTCTTTCAGATTTTGAATTTATTTCAAAAGAAGCTGAATTAGGCATTAATGAAGGGGAACTTCTTTTAGAAACTACCTATGTTTCTGTAGATCCCTATTTAAGAGGTCGCATGAGCGATGCCAAATCATATATCCCTCCTTTTGCGCTTAATAAGCCTATACAATCGGGTGTGATTGCTAAAGTAATCGCATCTAAAAACGACCAATTTAAGCCAGGTGATTTTGTTTTAGGCATGTTAGATTGGAAAACCAAACAAGTTGTTTCTGACGAAGGCCTTTTAAAGGTAGATCCTTCAAAGGCTCCATTAAGCGCTTACTTAGGAGTTTTAGGAATGACTGGTTTAACAGCTTATTTGGGACTTACCCAAATTGGTAAACCTAAATCGGGGGAAACCTTAGTAGTTTCTGGAGCAGCTGGTGCTGTAGGTTCCGTTGTAGGACAAATAGGAAAAATACTAGGACTTAGGGTTATTGGAATTGCAGGTACAGATGACAAGGTAGATTTACTAAAATCCAAATTCGGGTTTGATGAAGGAATCAATTATAACACTAGCAAAGATATTCGTGCTGATTTAGCAAAAGCTGCGCCAAACGGCATTGACATTTATTTTGATAATGTTGGAGGTCCAATTTCAGATGCCGTGTTATTTAATATCAATCAGTTTGCACGGATTATAAATTGTGGAGCTATTTCTATTTACAACAATAAAGAACTTCCAAAGAGCTTAAGTGTACAGCCTTTTCTAGTACGTAACAGTGCTTTAATGCAAGGATTTATAGTATCTAATTATGCTGAAAAATTTCCAGAAGCCATGGCGCAATTGGCTGGTTGGTTAGCAGAAGATAAACTTAGCTATACAGAAACTGTTGTAAACGGTTTTGATATGATTCCAAAAGCTTTCATTGATTTATTTGAAGGTAAAAACACAGGAAAAATGATAGTTAAGGTATAATGTTAAATAAAAAAATATAAAATAAAATGAACAACTTTGAATTTAAAAACCCGACCAAAATTATTTTTGGGAAGGATAGTATAGAACAATTAGAAAAGGAAATTCCTCAGAATGCTAAAGTACTCTTGCTTTATGGAGGGGGAAGCATTAAGAAAAACGGGATTTACGACCAAGTAAAAATGGCTTTATCAAAAAGATCAGTCATCGAGTTTGGTGGTATTCCTGCAAACCCAGAATATGAGGTTTTAATGGAAGCTTTAGAAGTTATTAAAACCGAAAACATTAGCTACTTATTAGCAGTTGGTGGAGGTTCTGTAATTGATGGCACCAAATTTTTATCTGCTGCCGCACTTTATGAAGGTCCTACTCCATGGCATATTTTAACCGATAATGTAAGAACTGAGAAAGGTTTGCCATTTGGAACTGTCTTAACCTTACCGGCTACAGGTTCTGAAATGAATTCAGGAGCTGTAATTACTAGAAAAGAAACTCAAGAAAAACTTGCTATGGGTGGTCCTGGTTTATTTCCAGAATTCTCAATTTTAGATCCTCAAGTAATAACTTCCATCCCAGAACGTCAATTAGCAAATGGACTAACCGATGCGTTTACACACGTTTTAGAGCAATATATGACTTATCCTGTTGGCGGTTTATTACAAGATCGTTTTGCTGAAAGTATTTTACAAACCTTAATTGAGGTGGCACCAAAGGTATTAAAAGATCCTACCGATTATCAAGCAGCATCAAATTTTATGTGGAGTTGTACCATGGCCTTAAACGGATTGATTCAAAAAGGGGTTCCTGGAGATTGGGCTATTCATGCTATGGGACACGAGTTAACAGCTTTATTTGGAATTGATCACGCACGTACTTTAGCAGTTATTGCTCCAAGTCATTACAAATATAATTTTGAAGCTAAGAAGGAAAAATTAGCTCAATATGGTGAGCGAGTTTGGAATATAACTGAAGGAAGTACAGATGATAAAGCGTATGCTGCTATTGAAAAAACAGAGGCTTTTTTCCACGAGTTAGGTATTGATACTAAACTGTCTGATTACACAAAAGATTATGAAGGAACTGCTGAAATGATATCAAAACGATTTACTGATCGTGGTTGGTTAGGATTAGGTGAACATCAATCTTTATCTCCAGATAAGGTACAAGCTATTGTAAAAATGGCTTACTAAAATAAAAGTGAGATTATCTTTAATAAATGGCTATTTAATGTGAGTCATTTAACTACAAGTAAAAAGCCTGTAAACTCTAATGTTTACAGGCTTTTATTGTTTTTTACGTTGAGCTAAAATCTCATGACATCTATATTTTAGCGACCACTACCCTTCACGTCGCAGTACCTCCAATGGTGAACTTTTCAATACGGTTCTTATATTAGATAAACCAATTGCTAAGACCAATACAGTTATTCCAGGTACGAACACTAAAAACGGAATGCCTGAAGGCACAAAAGGCTCTTTAAATACCAAGAGTGCTAAACTGAAACTGCTTAACAAAGCCAATAAAATACCAACTAAGCTTCCAAGTAAACCAAGGAACAGATATTCAAATGCTGAAATTTGTAAAATTTGCGTATTCTTAGCACCGAGTGTTCTCAATAACACGCTTTCTTTTATGCGCTGGTATTTACTCGTGCGTACAGACCCTATTAAAACAATAATTCCTGTAATAATACTGAAGAAGGCCATAAAATTAATCACCCAAGACACCTTGTCTAAAATGTCTTCAACAATGGTGTACACCTGTAGTAAATCGATAATTGACACATTCGGAAACTTTGATACCAAATCCCGTTGTAATGCCGCGGAACTTGCCTCATCTTTTACTCTGGTCGAAATCACATTGAATTGTGGCGCTTGTTCTAATACTCCTTTTGGGAACACTATGGTGAAATTAGGTTGTAATTGACTCCAATCGACGGTTCTAATACTACCAACCGTAGTTTCCATTAAAACGCCTTGCACGTTAAATACCAATTCATCTCCTATGCCGATTTGAGCATCTTTTGCTAGATTGTCTGATATCGAAATAACAATGGGTTCATTAGGTTTTAATTGAGCTGTCCATGTGCCTTCCTCAATTTCTTCAGAATCAATAAGCGAATCACGATAGGTCGTTCTAAACTCGTGATTTAAAATCCATCGACGAATTTGATTGGTAGAATCTTGTCGTAATTCGTTCACCAAATTACCTTTAATTTTATGCATTCGCATGGTTACCAAAGGAATGTTGGAAACAATTGGTAAACCATTAGATCTAATTTGTTCTTCTACGGCTTCTCGTTGTTCCGATTGCACATCTAAAATAATGATATTGGCATTATCGGAACTTTGTTCAATCTCTGTTTTAGCTAAGAGAATATCTTTGGTAAAATACAAAGTGCTTATTAAAAATGTTCCTAAACCAATAGCAACCACCAGAACAACGGTTTGATTGTTTGGTCTAAATAAATTCAACAAACTCTGTCTAGCTGTAAAACTCCAGCTTTTTGGGAAAAACTTTCTAATTCCATTTATACTTAACAAAGCAATACCTGCTAAAACGGCAAAAGTGATTAATGTTGCTAGTACAAATCCGAAAGCGTAAAGGATGTCATTCAACAGCCAGAACGAAAACAAGACTAGAAATGCTAAAATAGCTGAGAACACTACTATTCGTACTTTTAAAGGCTCTTGAGTGGCTTGTTCATCAACTCGTAAGACTTCTAATGGCGATACATACCAGGTTCTAAGCAAAGGAAGTAAAGCAAATAGAACGGACATAAACAGTCCTAGGAACACCCCGATAATTATTGGTTGAGCCGAAATAGAAATTTCAACTGAAAACGGCAAAAAGTCCTTTAAAAAATATGGAAATAATTCTTGTACGCCTATGCCAATCAAAGCGCCAATTAAGCCTCCAACAATACCAATTCCTGCAATTTGGATCAGGAAAATTAAGAAACTTTGCATGCGTGAAGCCCCTAAACATTTTAAGACAGCAATGGCACTTAATTTTTCTTTAATATAAATATGAACCGAGCTTGCAATACCAATACAGCCTAGTAATAAAGCGATAAAAGCAGCTAGATTAAGAAACTTACCAACATTATCATATCTACGGCCCAAACGTCTACTCGTGCTTGTATGTGTATCTAAGTCCGCATTTTCAAGTTCTAATTCAGGTTGTAATTGCTTTTCTAATAATTCTAAATCTAAGCTTTCTTCCGTTTTATAGAAGTATTGATATTCTTTACGACTGCCAAACTGTAGTAATCCTGTTTCCTCAATAAGTTGGAGCGGTATCACAATTGGTGGTGCCACAGATGTTGAAATTGCCGTACTTCCAGGAATGGCTTTTAGGGCTCCTAATATTGGAATTGTAAGCTCTCCTACTTTTATAGAATCTCCAGGTTTTACATTAAATTGAAGCATTAAGGTAGCATCAACTAATGCTCCATTTAACCCTTGGTAAGTGCTTGCAGCTGAGGAAGGTTGTGTATCCATTTTTCCATAAAAAGGAAAGTCCCCTTCAAGACCTCGTACCTTCACCAATTTGGTGCCTCCATTTTTAGGAAAAGCAACCATGGACACAAAATTCACTTCTGAAGCATCCGGCACTAGCGAGTCAATTATAGCTTGTGCACGAGCTGTTGGTGCTTGCCTGGTATCAATAATAAAATCGGCACCCATTATGGCTTTAGATTGTAATTTGATATTGTCTTTAAGGTTGGCGCTAAATAGTTGTATAGATACCACTGCAGCGATACCTAAGATGATTGAGGCCATAAACAACAGCAATCGCACTCTACTTGCTTTGGCATCACGCCAAGCCATTTTAAATAACCAAGTTGTATTTCTATTCATAATGTGTAGTCAAGAATTACAGTACCTCAGTAGGTTCGTTGGTTAAAATTCGTCCGCCTTTTAAACGCAGGATTTGTTGAGTACGATTCGCTAGATCTAAATCGTGAGTTATAATCACTAATGTGGTACCAGCTTCTTTATTCAGTTCAAATAAAAGCTGAATGACCTTCTCCCCTGTTTCTTCATCTAAATTTCCTGTAGGTTCATCTGCAAACAGTATGGAAGGTGCATTTGCAAAGGCACGAGCTAATGCCACACGTTGTTGCTCACCTCCTGAAAGTTGTGATGGATAATGATGAAACCGATTCGCTAGTCCTACTTTTTCCAATAAAGCCATACTTGCTTTTACGGCGTCCTTAGCCCCTTGTAGTTCTAAAGGAACACTCACGTTTTCAAGAGCTGTAAGGGTTGGAAGTAACTGGAAGTTTTGAAATATAAATCCCACTTCCTTATTTCGTAATTGAGCGCGTTGGTCTTCATTTAATCCACTTAAATCTTCGCCACACAATTCTACACGGCCTGCATTGGGTTCATCTAGACCTGCACAGAGTCCTAATAAAGTCGTTTTACCAGATCCCGAAGGCCCTACAATAGAAAAAGTTTGTCCTTTTTCTACTTCGAAGTTAATATCTTTTAAAACTGTTAATTGTTTATTACCGCTAGTATATGTCTTTTCTAGCCCAGTAATCTTTAATATCTTTGGCATATAATTTAAATTTAAGAAGACCATTTATGTCTAAGGCTCAAAATAACCAAATACATTCAATTCTACCAATAACTATAGGCACTAAACTCATAAAGTTTTGTTATTTTATTTTAGCCGTTTTGATATTGTCTTGCGGAAATGATAAGACCGAGAAAAAGACAAATGTGGAAACTAAAAACCAAACTGAAGAAACAACTATAGCTATAGCCCAAACTAAAACAATTTTATGTTTTGGTGATAGTATTACAGCAGGTTATGGCTTGGATGATAATAAAGATGCCTACCCAGTGGTTTTACAAGAAAAAATTGATTCGTTACATTTAAATTATACGGTTATTAATTCTGGTTTAAGTGGAGAAACTACTGCAGGTGGAAAAGGGAGAATCGATTGGATTTTAAATCAAGATATCGACATATTTTTATTAGAACTTGGGGCGAACGATGGTTTACGAGGTGTACAACTTTCAGAAACCCGTTCTAACTTACAGTCTATCATAAACACCGTTAAAGAAAAAAGTCCAGAAACAACGATTATTCTTGCTGGTATGGAATTACCTCCTAATATGGGTAAAGAATATACAGATGAGTTCCGACAAATCTTTTCGGACTTAGCCAAAGAAAACAACTTAGAATTTATACCATTTATATTGAAAGATGTCGGTGGAATTGCGGCGCTCAATCAAAGCGATGGTATTCACCCTACAGCTGAAGGTCATAGAATCGTAGCTAATACGGTTTGGGAGGTTTTAAAACCATTGCTTAAATCCTAGTTCAGCTTTTTAAGGATTCTTTGTTTTAAAATTTTGGATCGTTCACTACATGTCTTTAGGCGAAAGACATAGTTACTTCAGGCTAAACTAACTGTTTTAAATAGTTTAGTAAAATTGGTTTTCAAAAGTTCCAACACTTCCAAATTGCTAAACGAATCATTATCTTTGCAAATTCAATAATTACATCCCCCATTAGGTGCAACAAATAAAAGCGTATTTAGAACAGATAGCCAGCATATCAGATGCTGATTGGTCTTATTTTACGTCCAAATTACATCGCCATGTAATTAAAAAGAAGGAGATTTTTTTGAAACTTCATGAAATTGAACATCATATCTCCTTTATAGAGTCAGGGGTAGTACGCGTATATATTCCCAAGGAAGATCCTGATAAAGAAATCACCTTTGGATTTAGTTTTAAAGATCAATTTATTAGTGCCTACGATTCCTTTTTAACACAATCACCTTCGGCTTATGAATTACAAGCCTTAACAGAAACTACCTTAGTAAGTATTACCTATGAAGATTTGCAAGATGTTTATAAACACACACAAATTGGTAATTTAATAGGTAGACTTACAGCAGAACGGCTCTTTTTGATCAAATCTAGACGCGAGCAAAACTTATTGAATCTAACGGCAGAAGAGCGCTATATCAAATTATTTAAAGAACGTCCAGAACTATTAAAAGTAATTCCTCTGAAATACATCAGTTCATATATTGGTGTCACTCCGCAAGCCTTAAGTAGAATTAGAAAACGCTTATAAAGCAGGTTTTATAAGCATTTAATTGATTTGGGTTCATTGTTTGCCTCAAAGCATCAGGTTATCTTTGTAAAAAAAGATATGGCGGTTGTTATTTTTGTATTAGTGCTTTGGTATGGAGGTTTATTTTTTCAATCCTTCTTCTTACATCGCTATGCAGCGCATCAGGTTTTTACTATGTCAAAATCCATGGAGCGCTTGACGTTTATATTAACTTGGGTTTTTCAAGGAGCTAGTTATTTAAGTGCCTATGGTTATGGAATTATGCATCGCATGCACCATGCTTATACTGATACAGAACAAGATCCACACTCTCCAAAGTACGATGCCAATTTATTTGCCATGATGTGGAAAACTAAAACCATTTATCAAGATATTAATGAGGATCGTGTTCCTGTTGATCCACGGTTTAAAAAGAACGTTCCTCAGTGGAAGTCTTTTGATAATTTTGCTAGTTCGCGCTTCTCGAGATTTCTTTGGATTAGCTTATATACCCTGTTTTTTGTGTTTTTTGTTACCGCTTGGTGGCAATGGTTACTTTTACCTATCACCTTTCTAATGGCTCCAATTCATGGGGTTATTATTAACTGGTTTGGCCATATTTATGGCTATGTAAATTACCAAATGAAGAATACTAGTAAAAACTTATTCCGATTCGATTTTTTAATGATGGGAGAAGGCTATCATAACAACCATCATAAGTTTGCTAGTAGTCCTAATTTTGGGGTGAAATGGTACGAGATTGATATGACTTATGTAATTATGAGAATTCTAAACAGTTTTGGAGTCATCCAATTGAAGGCGCTTCCTGTTAAGAAATAAGACAGGTCTAAACTTATAGGTCCATTATAATAATTGTATTTTTGTGTCTTAAATATTGTCGGTAGACAGAATAATTTCACTAGAAGCAATTAAGACATGATTATCCCTAAACTACATTATATTTCCCAAGGAAATTCTCTAAAAGAGCAACTTGAAAACATTCAAAAGGCTTGTACTTCTGGTGCAGAATTAGTTCAGTTACGTTTTAAAAATGTTTCAGATAAAAAGCTTTTAAAATTAGCCAAAGAAGCTATAGATATTACCTCTCATTATCAAACGAGACTGATTATTAACGATAATTATAAAGTAGCTAAAGAAGTTAAAGCGGATGGGGTTCATTTAGGCCCATTAGACACCTGTCCCACAATAGCGAGAAAACATTTACACACTTGGCAGATTATTGGAGGAACAGCAAATACCTTAGTAGATTGTGAAACATTACTTACTAAAGACGTAGATTATATTAGTTTAGGTCCCTTTAGATTCACATCAACAAAAACTCATTTACCTACCCTTTTAGGCTTAAGTGGTTATACTACTATATTAGACGCCTTAAAAACTGAAACGCCTATTATTGCCGTAGGTGGTATTACCATTGAAGATGTAACAGACATATTGAACACAGGCATATCTGGAATTGCGGTATCTGATGCCATTACTCAAGATTTTAATCGTATTAAAACCTTTAATCAATTGTTACAAGCATCTTCCACAAAAGAGCAACGTCATACTTTTAAATAAATCAAATACTAGGTTTAGCTAAGAGAACCCGTTTGTTACTCCAAGCATTTTTCTTTTTTAACAAATCAAGGTTTCATTCAGGTGAATAGATTCTTCTTTAAAAGAATTTAAATTTTTATAAATCTCACTTTAGTAAAAAAAGTATCTTTGCCGCCCCGTAGAAATTTATGGTGATTCACTCTATAATTTCATTTATTTTTTATAATTTAAAGGTAAATATTTCAATATGAAACATTTAACACTCGTGTTTTTAACTTTTTTAGTCGCTACAGTGTCTTATTCTCAAATACAAGTTTCGGTTAGTACTGGATACGCCATTGGCAGTGCAGGAATGAAATTAGGAGAAACGGTCAATATTTCTGAAACGGAAAACTCTTATGGTAGTTATGGTGAAGGCTTAAGTATGCAATTAAGAGGGACCTATTTCTTAAATGAATCATTTGGATTAGATTTAGGATTTGGTTATCTGTATGGCACGGACCAAACCATATCTAAAGTAAACCTACCTAACAGAGAGGTAGACGCGATTGCAAGAGCTCGCGCTTATGGCTCATCTGTTTCTGTTGTTTATAGATTTACCAATAATATTTACGGTCGTTTTGGAGCTTTACTAAAATTAGGCGGTAAAACTGAAGCGGTCGTGTATCAAAAATCGGTTTTTTCGCAACAAGAAGCTGATGCTTTTGGCCTTCCTTTAGGATCGTATTCTGAAACAAATTACAAAGAAGATTTTCACGGACAGTTTCCTTTAGGTTTTACGGGAGCTCTTGGTTACAAGTACGACATAAACACCAAACTTAGTCTTTTTGTTGAAGCAGAATATTATGGAATTAGTTTAAAACGTAAAGATTCTGAACTTTCTGAATTTAACACGGATATAGTTTTACCAGATGGAACTGTAGCTGTGCAAGGCTTTTATACTTTAGATAACCTGCCTGAGGGTTATGTTAAAAAAACCACCTACGTTGATCATTTAGATAATGACAACACCGATCCTTCTAAAAAACTGTCGCAAAAAGTTCCCTATTCCTCCTTTGGAATTAATTTCGGTATTACTTACAAGTTAAAACGCACGAGTAAAAAACAATAGTTTTATAAATTACCAACAACTATTTTTCCCTCGCGGTCTTAGTCTTTATGTTATTTTGGTACTATGTTCTGATTCACTCTAAAAAAGTTTTCTGGATCGTAGGTTGTTTTAATTTTAACTAATCTATCATAATTGTGTTTGTAGCTGGCTTTTATTCGATCCTGACCTTCCTCCATCATAAAGTTTGAATAAGCACCACCCAAAGCATACGGATGTAAAGCTTCATAATATGATTTGCACCAATTGGTGATTTTAGTTGCATTTTCAGGATCAGGATCTACTCCAATATACACAGCTGCATATTTGGCATCCCTATAAGCCCAAGGTGTGTCTGTAGAACCTACTTTACTAGCAGCTCCATTTATAGGGTACAAATGCATTTGTGACAGTGGTGTTGGTATGGACGACCCAAATTTTAAATGGATAGCACTTATCTTGGGGGTTATTTCGTTAAAAAAATCTCCTCTCCAATACCATTGCAAACCTTTTGGAAACAAGCCGTCGAACATGGTTTGAATAGCTGGATATGGCATTTCTCCTACATGAGCAAATACAGGTTGAAGGTCTAAAACGGGTTTAAATAATTTCTCAAATTTATCAGGATTTCCCAAATAACACCAAACAATTCCACAGAATTTTTTATGATGCAGTTGTTCTGGAAATGGTGGACCAGGAATAATCATGGTAGAGATGAAGCCATTTAAATCTTCCGGAGCATTTTGAATAAAGCTATCATACCAAGCCATTATTTCTTCTGTCTTTTCAATTGGCCATAAGGTTGGGCCGCCAATTAACATTTTAACCGGATGGGCTTGAAATTTAAAGGAAGTAATGACCCCATAGTTTCCTCCTCCTCCGCGAATTGCCCAAAACAAATCGGTGTTATTTTTAGCATTTACGGTAAGAAAACTTCCATCTGCTAAAACCATTTCTGCTTCTAATAAATTATCGATAGTTAGTCCATATTTTCGCGTTAAATATCCTATTCCACCTCCAAGCGTTAAGCCTCCTACTCCAGTTGTTGATATCATTCCAGATGGAATGGCTAAACCGAATTTATGGGTTTCTAAGTCCACTTCCTTCCAAATATTTCCACCTCCAACTTTTACCGTATTATTTGAAGTATCTACATTTACATGCTTAATTCGAGACAAGTCGATGACTAAACCATCGTTACACAAACCTAAACCTGCACCATTGTGTCCTCCACCTCTAATAGCAACCAATAAATTATTAGCTCTTCCAAAATTAACAGAGGCTATCACATCTTGTGTATTTTCACACATAGCAAATACTCCTGGGTGTTTATCGATCATTCCGTTAAACACTTGGCGTGTTTCATTGTATTTTTTATTTGAAGGTAAGATTAGGTCTCCCTTTAGTTGTGATGCAAAGGCTTCTATTTTTTTTGGATCAAGGTTTTTTACAGTATTTTTCATGATAACAGGTTTTAAGAATTATGTACTCAATTTATTTTGAAATAATCATTCCTTTTAAAGACCATAAAATTTCTAATACGTCCTTTTTGGAATCGGGTGTAATGTCATTTTTATCTAATGCCAGAAAGATATCGTCCATAACATGCATGTATTCGGCGGGACTTATATTCATTCCGGTATGGGTAGTTAACATATCTCTACCCGAATACTTAGTGGGTCCCCCACTACCCATACTAAAAAAGTCTACCGTATGTTTTTTTATCATTGCCAAACGTTCTGGTTGGTCTTTAAATGGTAGGAATCGGGCATTTACTGCGGGGTTTTCCATATGTGCAGCTACGGTATCATCTACAATAGATGATATGCCTGCCTCTCCTCCTAGACGTTCAAAAAGTGTCGTTTTCATAATTATATTTTTTAGAAATTAATGAGTTGTCAAAGGAGAATGATGTTTGTGAACTTTTTTTCCAACAACTATTAGTGATATCCCCTTTAAATTTTTGATTTATATAATTAATTGGTTTTAATCAAAAGTAGCATAGAATTGCTTTTTAGGCTTCTACGTTTAGACCAAATAAATACACTTTTAGACCAAGAAATAAGCTGTTGCTACTATAAAGGAATAGAATAGGTTAAGAATGTTTAATAAAAATTAGAGGGTAGAATTCCGTATTTTTTTTGAAAACATTTAGAGAAGTATGCTGGGCTGCTAAAACCTGTTTGGTAAGCTATTTCGGAAATATTTCCACTTTGTTTTTCTAATAGTTCTAAAGCTTTATTCAAGCGATAATCCCTTAAGAAAATGTTTGGAGATTTTCCCACCAAGTGCATCATGGTTCTGTATAATTTCGATTTACTATAACCAAGGTTTTCTTCGAAGTTATTTACGTTTGTTGTCATATAGGACCATATATTTTCGGTATAAGCCATTAAATGGTTTATAAACTCCATGTCGGTATTATTTAAAACACGAATGAGCTTGTTTTCAGATACGGGTTTGTTTTGATTTTCACCTTCATAGAGATCTTTAACGGCCTTAGTTATAGTAAAATCGCCTTTAATTATATTACATAAATAATTAGAAGTTTTTATGGTATCCTCGAAAAGGCCTTCTTTTTCCGTTACAGGAATCCCTGCACTTATTCCTATTTTAAACTTTACATGAGGAGAAGTAACACTAGAATGGTATTCTTTAATTTTTATTCCACAGTGAATGGCGTCTGTAACTGAAGCATAGGACACTAAAAACGAATTGTTAGTATGCTGTACCAAACGTCCATTAAAATTTATAATTAAGGAGTTTATTAATTTTATATTGTTCCTATTGGCTGTTTTGAAAGTGTTTTTATGAAGGGTTTTTAGGGAATTATTTAATATTTTAATGACCATTATTGTTCTAAAAGCTGGGTCATTAATAATATTTAGATGTGTATTTTGTGATTTTTCTGGATCTTCAATACGTCCTAAAAAGGATTCTACAATGGTATCATTGACTTCAATAATACGCTGTGGAACAGCTCCATGAGAATTTTTGTGTAAATTTAAAACCGACTCCTTATTAGGTGCTTCAATTAAGCAAAACGCAGTTTTTCTTTTTTCATCACACCAATAAGTTAGGCCGCGACAATTATATTTGTGCTCTATACCTAGATCTGCTTGATGCATTTCTGCAACATGTTTGGCTGAAACCCCATCAGGAAGGTCGTGCAAATCTAAATATAATGGCATCTATTTGATTTTGAGTGTAATATACGGTTTTTTTAGCCGTTTATTACTGAAACATCTAGTTCATTTTAGGTTTTCGTCTGTATCAGATATGTTTATGGACCTCCCAATTAAACTGTTGATAACCAATTATGTTTAGTAAAATTTTTCTTTAAATGTCTTCTGAAGAAATGATTTGAATTCCTAAATATTCCATTTTCTTTTTTAGTTCTTTAAATTCATTATTATCTAAAGGTTGTGAAGCATCTTCAATAAAAAAGCAGGCAAAACCCTCTTTAAAGGCATCGTGAATTGAAAAATAAACGCAAATATCGGCAGCAAGACCACAAAGAAAAATTTGGGTAGCTCCTTTTTCTTTTAAATAACCAGCCAATCCGGTAGATTTTATATGTCCATTGTCGTAAAACGCACTATAACTATCTATTTGCTTATCTGTTCCTTTTCTAAAAATGGCTTCCCATTTTTCGGTTTTTAAATCAGGATGAAACTCGGCTCCTTTTGTTCCTTGAACACAATGATCTGGCCATAAGGTTTGTGGTTTCCCATGAAGTTCAATTTCATCAAAAACCTTTTTACCTTCGTGATTTGAAGCAAAACTAACATGGTCTTTTGGATGCCAATCCTGACTAGCAACCACCAAATCGAATTTATGTTGAATTTTATTAATGATGGGTACTATTTTATCTCCATTAGGAACCGGTAAGGAACCATTAGGCATAAAATCGTTCTGAACATCAATTATAATAAGAGTTTTCATGGATGTTTATTATTTTCTGTATTTATATTAAAGTGTTCTTATCCTTTACAAATTATCATTTAAAGAACTTTACATCTACAAGAATTTGTGAGCCTGAACTAATTTGTCTCGTTCTTCTTTTAGTTTCGTGCTAAGCCCAATTTTGTATATATGAGGATTTTGAAAACGTTTATATTCTTCAGGAAGTTTCTTTAAACGGGATTGAGAATATTCAGCAATTTCGGTTACGGTACGTGTTGGTTTTATCCTTTTTCCATTCACCATAACTTTTTCAAGTTGAGGTTCTTGTGTAAACGTACTGAGGCGTAATTTTTTAATCGGATCGTAGGCATGTTCCATTTCAGTGACGTTTTCTTCTGTAAAAAGTGCTACAGCGTCTGCGCCATAAAACATTCCATTTTCATCAAACATTCTATAAACTTGTTTTTTGGAAGGAAGTGACACCTTAATAATGTTCTCGGAAAGTTTGATTCTAGGTTCGCCATTATATTCTGACAACTTATATACACCTCCTAAGGAGGCATCAGGTTTTCCTGTAACAAGGTTTGTTCCCACCCCATAAATATCAATTGGAGCACCTTGTTCTTTCAAACTTTTTATCACGTATTCATCCAATTGGTTGGAGACCACAATCTTTACATAGTCCAAATTAGCTTCATCTAATATTTTTCTAGTTCTTTTTGCCAAATAGGCTAAATCACCACTATCCAATCTAACCCCTAATAACTGCTCACCTCTTTCTTCCATTTCCTTGGCAACAATTATCGCATTTGGCAATCCACTTTTTAGTGTATTGTATGTGTCTACTAAAAGCACACAATTTTTAGGACGTATTTTAGCAAAATCGCGAAAAGCTTGTAATTCATCCTCATAACTTTGTATAAATGAGTGGGCCATGGTTCCTGAAGCTGGGATGTTATAGTCTTCGGCTGCTTTTACGTTACTTGTACTATCAAAACCACCTATAGCTGCAGCTCTTGATGCGTAATATCCACCAGTTGCATGCGCACGACGTAGTCCCATATCCAATAAAACTTCGTTTTTCGCACTGTGACGCATTCGGCTTGCTTTGGTAGCGATAAGCGTTTGAAAATTAAGAAGATTAAGTAAAAGTGTTTCAATTATTTGGGCTTCAATAATATTGGCTTCAACTTGTAAAATTGGTCGGTTTGGAAAAACAACATCACCTTCTTTACTTGAGTAAATGGTTCCTTGAAATTTAAAATCTTTTAAATAATCTAAGAATTCTTTTTCGAATCCGTGTTGTTCCAAATAGGTGATATCGGAATCAGAGAATTTTAGAGTTTCAAGAATGTTTAAAACGTCCTCTAATCCGGCAAAAATGGCATATCCCCCATTAAAAGGATTGCTTCTATAATAATAATCAAAGACCGCTTGTCCGTTTGGCTTAGTATTAAAATAGACTTGAGCCATAGTAAGTTGATACAGGTCTGTATAAGCTGCTGTGATTTGCATGTGATTTATTTTTTTAACGCCTCAAGATATCCAAAAATTAAATAATCTCTTAGTAAGTTTACTAAAAAATAAAGGGAGAAAGTAGTTTTATACTTTCTCCCTTTGCTTAAAGAGGAATACTTTCTATATAATTTTATAGGCAGTATTGTTTCTGTTATGGTTATAGTTTAAAAAAGGAACTATACTTCTTCCATCACTCTTTTTGTTTTTCTATAAGTGTAATTAGGATAGATGTTACGTTTTGCAAAACGGTTTAGCTTATCACTATTAATCATTTTAATATAGACTTGTTTAGTAACTCCAAAGTATTCGTAGGTAGAGCCATCTTGAAAGGTAATTTCCAACAACAATCCTTTATGAGAAAAATCTGCGATACCAGAATTGGTAATCGTTTCCGTATAGTCTTCTAAATTAGCAGCAATTGTTTCTGGCGCAATACTTACTAAAAAGTGGTAACCATCAATAATTTTTCGGCTGTTTATCTCTGCTTCTTCTTGCAAAGCATCGCCATTTTGAAATTTATCAGGATGCCATTCCTTTACTAAATCACGGTAACTCTTTTTCAAAGTCTTTAATTCGACTTCATTTTCCACTCCAAAGAGTTTTTTATATTCGTTTATGCGCTTCATATCAATTTTTTATTCAAGGGCGCAAAAGTACGTGTTATTTTAAGATGAATTACTATGCTAGCCTATAAATAATTTAACAACTATAAAATGGTTACACGAACCTTTTTCTTTTTTAATCGACTGTTATTCAATTTATCTACTAAAGACTCAGCAATACTAAGCGGAACCGCCACAAAAGCACAATCCTGTTTTAGCTCAATGGTTCCTAATTGGTCCTTTGTTAAACCTCCCTCTTTAAAAAACAATCCTGCAATATCCCCTTTAGAAATTTTATCTTTTCTTCCTCCTGAAATAAATAAGGTTTCCCAGAACTGTGGTTTTAAAGGAGCTTTCTTTGTTATATTCTCTATTTTGGTTTTACCAATAAATTCAGGAAGGTGTTCGTCCTCCGCTTTTATAATATAAGCGGTGCCTTTTGCATTTACTCTTGCTGTTCTGCCATTTCTATGTGTAAACTCTTCTAAAGCGTAAGGGAGCTCGTAATGGATAATGAAATTCATTTCAGGAATATCTATTCCTCTTGAAGCTAAATCTGTTGCAATTAATATCTGACTTGTTCCATTTCTAAATTTAATTAGTGAGCGCTCTCTGTCCTTTTGCTCCATACCCCCAGAAAAACAGGTGTGGCTGATTTTGTTTCTATCTAGAAATCTACTAACTAAATCGATATTGTCTCTTAAATTACAGAACACAATTCCTTGTTGGTTTCCCAGATGTAAAAGTAAATTTAATAAGGTTGGTAATTTATTACTTGTAGGAGAAACAACTGTTTTAATAGTTAATTTAGACTCCCTTTTCTCATTCAAATAGTTAATAACTGTAGGCTTATCTAATCTTACAAAACCTGGAATTTTAACACCTTGAGTTGCAGAGGTTAAGACGCGTTTATTTAAAGCAGGCAATTGATTGATAATGCGTTTCATTTCTTGTTCAAATCCTACTTCCAATGACTTGTCAAATTCATCTAAAATCAAGGTTTTTATACTCGTCAATGAAAATCTTTCGTTTTCAAAATGATCGGCAATTCGTCCTGGAGTTCCAATTAAAATAGCTGGTACATGTTTGATTTCAATTTTGTCCTTAGACATGGATCTACCTCCATAAACCGCATTTACTTTAAAGCCGGACCCCATATCTCTAGCTACTTGTTCAATTTGAATAGCTAATTCTCTTGATGGTACTAAAATAAGGGCTTGTACCTCTTCACAGTCTGCTTTAAGTAAATTTATAAGGGGTAATAAAAACGCCAAAGTTTTTCCAGAGCCTGTTGGAGAAAGTAACACCGTATTTGTTGTTGTTTCAATAACTGAGATGGCCTCCTCTTGCATGGGGTTTAGCTCTTGGATATTTAATTTTTCTAAAATATCCTGCTGATCTTTAATGTTGTTTGCCATAAAAATTATTTCTTTTGTGCCTTGTCAGCCTTTGGATTACCCATGTTTGTTTGTGATAAGTAATCAGCCAATACTTTTTCAATTAACTCTTCTTTTGTTAAATGATGAAAAATGGTTGTTATCTTATTTTTATATGATTCTGAAATATGGCGATTTGGTTTGGTTTTGAATATTTTTTTAGCCCAAAGCAAGCCATTGTTCTCTTCGATACTGAGGGCATCTGCTTTTTTAAACTTCTTAAAAGTAATCCCTAATTCTTGTTCAAAATCAGCTATGTCGTCTACCTCTTCTTGTTGTAAAATAGTTAGTGAAAGGCCTTTAGCACCTGCTCTAGCTGTACGCCCACTTCTGTGTACATAGGCGTCGTAAGTGTCTGGTAAATGATAATTTACTACGTATGAAATTTCCTTAACATCAATTCCACGAGCAGCTAAATCTGTAGCCACAAGTATATCAATATGTCCCTCTCGGAATTGTCCCATGATACGATCGCGTATCCCTTGGGTTAAACTTCCGTGAAGTGCACCGGATGAAAATTTATTGATAGCTAGGTTTTTTGCTAGCTTATTAACAGCGGCTTTAGTTTTACAAAAAATAATTCCTCTTTCTCCTTCCTTAGAATTTAAAAAGTGAAGTAAAACATCTAACTTTTCTATAGGTTCCACAACCACGTATTGGTGATCAATTCCTTGGTGTCCAACCGTTGACATATCGGCTTCAATTTGAACGACATGTTTTGACATATAGTTTTGCACCAATTGCTTTACTGCTCCTGGCATGGTAGCAGTAAAAAGTAAAGTTCTTCTAGATTTTGGAACTTCTTTTATAATACTATCTAAACCTTCTTTTAAAGCGCTCACCATTTCATCTGCTTCATCAAGAATAAGGTATGAGATATTTTTGATGTTTATAGCGTTACGTTCAACTAAATCAGCCAAACGTCCTGGAGTAGCTACAACTATGTGTGTTGCCGATTTTAAGCGTTCTATTTGTGGTTTAATTGGAATACCACCACAAGTTGCTGCAATTGAAATTTCCTGGTTATTAGCTGCAAAAGCTACTAAGTTGTGGAAAATTTGTTGTCCTAACTCCCGTGTTGGTGCTAGAATAACTGCTTGAATATCTGAAGATTTTACATCTATTAACTGCAATAATGGTAAACCAAATGCGGCTGTTTTACCAGTTCCCGTTTTTGCTAAGGCAACCACATCCTCTTTTTGGTTGAGTAATACTGGGATTGCTTTTTGCTGAATGTCTGTTGGTACAGAAATTTGCAAAGCAGTTAAACTTTGTTGTAAGTTTTCGTTAATCCCTAAGTCTGAAAATGTTTTTGACATCTAATAATTTTCAATGAAGATAATTACAGTTTAAAAATAAGCACTTCTGTATCAATGAGTTATTCAGAATTTACCGTCTGTAATATATTTGTTAAGTTAAAATAAAAAGCTATCAAAGAATGATAGCTTTCAATACGTGTTTATTATAATAATGGATTAAGCCAATTTAACATTTACGGCATTAAGTCCTTTTTTTCCTTGCTCAATCTCGAATATAACTTTGTCATTCTCACGGATTTTATCGATAAGATCGTTTTTATGTACAAAAACTTCTACATCAGAATCTGCTTGGATTATAAAACCAAACCCCTTGGCATTATTGAAAAACTTCACAGTGCCTTCTTTCGTTTGGCTTTCTTTCTTTTTACCAATTAATTTGTTAAATATTTTTTTAATCATTTTTGTTCATTTTATGTTTAATAAATAAAGGTCTAATATACTACGTCCATGTTAAAATTATAGAAGAAAGCGATGGATTGTTTAAAATTTTTGGAATATTAAAAAAGAAGGCAATCTGAATATATTAAAGGGCAAATATATGAAATTATTATTTAAATTATATAAAAACATGATGAGTCCTAGAGAGAATGGATTGATTCCCTGTTCTTTTTAAAAATTTAGAACCTTATGTGAGTTGTTTTTTGAGCTATAAAGTTGTAGTTTATTTAAATTGATTTAATTAGATATTTCCAATGTAGTGTGAGTTTTCTATGGAATTACATGGCTCTAGGGTTTGCTTTAATTTTCACTTTTCTACTTTTTAAAACAATCATACTGCAAAACCCAAATTTCTCGGTTATGGTTCCTAAGCACTTATAAATACCCAATCCGTTAATCGGGTAATTGTAAACTGTTTCGGCAAAATGAACTGCATCGAAATAGACTCCGTGTTTATCTACAAAAGTGCTTAAGCGCATCCGTTTTCCTTGCGAAGTGATATTGTATCGTGTGGTTACTAAATTCCCATAAATAATAACTTCTTTATTTACGTATTGATGCATGTTTTTTGCACAAATATCTTGCTCCATAGTTTCATCTATTAACTCAAAATAACCACCTAAAGGAAAACCTAGTAATTCCAATTCATCATAGGCATTTTCAATAGCATTTTCAGGGAGTTCTGGAAGCTCAAAATTTCTATGTTTGGTTTGAAATAGTTTCGGCTGTTTATTAAGTGTTTTACTAGCTTGAAGTTTAAAAATAGCTTGCCATAAAAGTTCGGTTTTCGATTTGTTTGTAAACTGAAAACAACCTATTCTTATTAAAATAGATAATTGTTCGATACTTATTTGCACACGATTTATAAAATCTTCTAAAGAAAGGAATTTGCCATGTATCTGTCGTTCGTTTAAAATTCTCTGAACCATCCAGGTTTCTAGATTCTTTAAATACCCCAAACCTAAATAAATAACCTTGCCTTTAACCCTATTTGGATGATCGCTATTGTTGATACAAGGAAGTTTAATTTCTGCTCCCTGCATTTTGGCTTCGTGTAAATAATGTTCTGCACTATAAAATCCACCGCCATTATTAAGTACTGCCACCATAAATTCTATAGGATAATAGCATTTCAAAAACAAACTCTGATAGCTTTCCACAGCATAAGATGCTGAGTGCCCTTTAGCAAAGGCATAACCAGCAAAACTTTTAATTTGATTCCAAACCTCGAAAATCAAGCTGTCTTCATATCCTTTCTTTCTACAATTAGAAATAAATTTTTGTTCTACGGCCAAGAACTCTTCTTTGGAGCGATACTTCCCACTCATTCCTCTTCTTAAAACATCTGCTTCACCCAGACTTAAATCGGCAAACTGATTGGCTACTTTTAACACATCTTCTTGATAAACCATTACGCCATAAGTTTCTGGCATAATTTCCATAAGAATGGGATGTGCTTTTTTTCTTTGTTCTGGAAATCGGTGACGTTTTATAAACTCATCTTTCATTCCTGAGCCCGAAACTCCTGGCCGAACAATAGAACTTGCTGCTACCAAACCTAAATAATCTTGGGTTTGTAGTTTTATCATCAATCCTCGCATGGCTGGAGATTCTACATAATAAGCACCTATAGCTCCTCCTGTTCTAAGAAGTTTATTGATGTTTTTGTCGTTTTTAAATCGCTCTACATCATGGATGTCTATAATTGGTTCTTCTGGTCGGTTTTCAGCTATAATTTCTAGAGCATCTTTAATTTTAGCTAATCCTCTTTGTCCTAAAATATCGAATTTAAAAATCCCAACCTCTTCTGCTATCATCATGTCAAATTGTACGGTTGGAAAACCTTTTGGAGGTAAAAAAGTAGCAGAATAGTTGTGTATGGGTTTTTCTAAAATTAAAATACCAGCCGAATGCACACTTAAATAATTCGGAAAACCTTCAATTAATTCCCCGTATTTTAAAACAAGCTTCCCAATGTCGTCTAAAGAGTTGTTGGTTGATTTTCCTTTACTTAGCTTATCAATTTCCTCTTTTGGCAAACCAAAAACTTTTCCTAATTCTCGAACAACGGCCTTAAATTTAAAGGTGTTGTAAGTAGCCAAAAGCGCTGTGTTTTTGAATCGGTTGAAAATATAATTGGTAACGTCTTCCCTATCCTTCCAAGAGAAATCGATGTCAAAATCAGGAGGAGAAGCTCTAAAAGGGTTTATAAATCTTTCAAAATACAAATCCAATTCAATCGGGTCCACGTCTGTAATGCCAATAATATAAGCCACAATACTGTTGGCTCCACTGCCACGTCCCACATGAAAATAGCCTTGATGTTTGGCATAAGAAATAATGTCGTGGTTTATTAAAAAGAAACTTACAAAATCTAGAGACTTTATGACTTCCAATTCTTTGTTTAATCGGTCATAAACCTTTTTATCTGGATTTTTATATCGTTTAGGCAAACCCTGAAAGCACAATTTTTTGAGGTATTCAAAATCGGTTTCCAAACTACTTTTGTAAATTTTTAGGTTTTGGGAACTTCTTTCTGCGCCAAATCCGAAATGAATTTGGCATTGATTTATGAGGTATTTTGTGTTTTCAATAATATGTGGAAAACTAGAGAATGCATGTAAGAGGTCTTCTTTGGAAAGCATTTTTTCAGTAGGAAGACATTCTTCTGTGGTTGGAAGCTTGCTCAACAAACAGTTGTTGTCAATAGCTCTAAGCAGCCTATGCGCATTAAAATCTTTTTTATTTCTAATGGTAACTGGTTGTTGTATAACTAATTTGTCTGTAAGGTTTTTCAGTTTTGAAAAGGGAAGTTTTCTGAGCTCCTCTACCGAAACACCAATAAATTCATTGCTTCTAAACGAAGTAATTTCGTATTCTAATACGTTTTCAAAAGAATAAATTACAAAAGCATTCTGAAATTCTGGGGCTTTGTTTGCAATGTATTGTTTGTTTTCTAAATGTTGAGAAAGAAAGTAATTTAGCTCATGAAATCCGGTGTTGTTTTTAGCTATTCCTACAAATTGCTGTTTTGCTCCATTTCTAAAATCGATTCCTACTAGAGGTTTGATATTATATTTTTCAGCTTGTTTAATAAAATTTAGACAAGCAGAAGTGTTATTGATATCTGTTAAGGCCAGACACGATATGTTGTTGCTTTTGGCCAGTTCCAATAATTCATTTTCAGAAAATGTGCCATAGCGAAGGGAGTAATATGAATGACAGTTTAAATACATTATTGTTTTCTATGTGCTAATAAAATTGGAGGTTCGCCATTAAAAGGATTTTGAAATCTACCGATGGTTTTTGCCCCTATAGAGGAAGCTCTCATAATGCTAGAATCGCCGTATCTACCTCGAATACCATCCATAGCCTTGTATAAGCCCAACATTTTTTCGGTATCATCAAAAAGATTTATCTGATAATTTCCACTAACAATATCGCTTATTTTCACCCCCACCAATCTTACCAATAACCTTCTGTTATAAAGCTTTTCAAACAGTTCCAATACAGTTGGAATAATAATATGGTCGGCACTTGAATAGGCTATCTTCACTTGTTTGTTATATGTATTAAAGTCTGAATATCTAATTTTCACACTTATAGTACTTGCCAATTTATCTGCTCTTCTTAATTGAAAGGCTAAGTTTTCTGCCATAGCAAAAATGATGGTTCTTAAGTAAGCAACATCAATAGTGTCTTTATTAAAGGTTCTTTCTGTAGAAATAGATTTTCTTTCATGATAGGGAATCAAGGGAGGATTATCAAGTCCGTTAGCCCTTTTCCAGATGGTTACCCCTTGAAGTCCTAAAGCGCTTCGCATCATTTCTACAGGCATTTGCTGAACCATGCTTACTCTATCCACACCTAAGTTTCTTAGTATTTGATATGTTTTCTCTCCAACAGAAGGTATTTTTCGAATTGACAAAGGAGCTAAAAACGACTTTTCAAAACCAGAATCTATTTTTAATTGGTTATTTGGTTTTGCTTCACCCGTAGCCACTTTAGAAACTATTTTATTTGTAGACAGGCCAAAAGAAATTGGAAGTCCTGTATCTTTAATAATGGTTTGTCTTAGTTCTGAAGCATATTTATAAGTGCCATAAAACTTATCCATACCTGTTAGGTCGGCATAAAATTCATCTACACTGGCTTTTTCAAAAACGGGTACTTTCTCTTTAATGATTTCCGTTACCATTTGAGAATATTTAGTATAAATACCTGCATTTCCTTTAATAACTACAGCTTCAGGGCAGAGCCGTCTAGCAACTTTCATAGGCATGCCTGAGTGCACGCCAAAAGCACGGGTTTCGTAGCTACAAGCAGCTACAACGCCTCTATCTCCTACACCTCCAACCATAAGAGGTTTGTGTTTTAACCGACTATCTATGAGTCTTTCACAAGAAACAAAGAAAGTGTCTAAATCTAGATGTAAAATATTCTTTTGCATTTGACAAAATTAGCTTAAATTTGTAGTTCAATTGACTCAAAAAATAAGTTTTATGTCGTTTATTCAAAATAATATCCAATTTATTCGAAATCAGAAAGGTTTATCGCAAGCACAATTTGCGGAGGCATTGGATTGGTCTAAATCGCAAGTTGGAGCTTATGAAGAAGGGCGCTCCTTCCCTTCTATAGAAAAGCTCGTTCAATTATCGGATTATGTAAAAATTCCAATCGACATCTTAGTTCGAAACGATTTAAGAAAGTCAGGAACCACTTCATTTATTGAAATAGGTAATCAGCGCGTATTATTTCCTATTTTGGTAGACCCTGACAACGAGAATCTGATAGAAGTTGTTCCTGTCAAGGCTAGTGCAGGTTACTTATCTGGTTACGATGATCCTGAATATATTGAGCAATTGCAAAAAATAAAACTTCCATTTTTACCTGTGGGAAAACATCGTGCATTTCCTATAAAGGGAGATTCCATGCTTCCTATGAAAGATGGTTCTTTTGTAATAGGGAGATTTGTAGAAGATAGAAAAGACATAAAAACAGGTAAAACCTATGTTTTATTAACCTTGAATGATGGAATGGTATATAAGCGAGTGATGAACAACATTGAGTTTAATAATTCTCTTTTGTTGATGTCTGATAATAAAATGTATCATGATTACAGCGTGCCTATAGATGAAGTTTTAGAGTTATGGGAATTTACTTGCAGCATTAACACTCAGGAATACAGCGAAGAAGAATTAAAAATAAGTAGTATTATAAGCATGTTCAACGAATTGGGTATTGAACTTAAAGCTTTAGAAAAAGCAATTAAGTAAATCTTATTACAAGCTTAAAGGTGTCAATTTGACATTTAAACTTTATAAAAATTGCCAAAATGACAGTCGAACAGCACGAAAATCAGTTCAATAAACAAAAAACTCCATTTGGTACTTTGTTTGCTCATTTAAGTACGAAGCTTCAAACTTCAAAATTTTGATTTATTGTTTAACTTAAAATTTTTATTATTATGAGCACTTTAGTTAATGTTCCTAAAAATGGGGGTTTATCAAGCACTAACTCAAACGTTAACCTTCCTACTTGGACGAATTGGATAGAAGATGTTTTTAACAAGGATCTTCCAAATGTATTTACTTCAAATTTTGATCATGTTATTTCTTCACCTAAGATAAATATTAAAGAAACATCAGAATCATTTATTTTAGAAATGGCTATTCCAGGAATTAAGAAATCCGATTTAAATATCGACCTTGATAATGATGTTCTTTCTATTTCAACTGAAATGAAAGAAGAAACAGAACATAAAGAAGATAATTTTACACGAAGAGAATTTGGCTACTCAAGTTTTAAGAGAACTTTTACACTACCTGAAACGGTAGATGAAGCAAAGATTGAGGCAAAGCATGAAGATGGCGTATTAAGTATTTTATTGCCAAAAAAAGAAGGAGCCAAGAAAAAACCAGCAAGAAGTATTGAAATATCTTAATTATAAAAATTAAGTCTGAGCACAGCTATTGATAGCCCTTTATTAAACTTAAAATAAATAAAAAAGGCCCCTTATCGGGTCTTTTTTATTTTTATTCCAAAATAATATTATAATTAGCTACGTACATATCACCTTTTTTTAAGGTAGTAAGTATGTTGTTGATTTCTTTTTTCTTTAGTTTTTTTCGACATGCTTTGGTTAAAAACGGATCGTCTTCAAAAATTAAAGAGTTTAAGGTGTATTCTGGTTTTCCAGCTTCCTTAACTATAGGGTGAATTCGCCTTAATTCCTTGGAATGCCTATAAGATCCAGGAATAAAAGTATAGAAGGTATAAGCTCCATCAGCGTTGGTTTTAACCCATCCTCTGTGGTAAACATAGCGTTTATCGTTTTCAAATTTCAAATCATATTCCCCATCCTCGTTGGGTTGGTTTATAAATAGAATTACATCTTTTGCAGGTGTGAGTCCATCGTTTAAATAAACTGTTCCTGTGATTTTCAACTTATTTTCCATGGTTTCAAAATCGGGAATAGTATCTGTATTACTCAAATGTTTTTCATAATAATCATAAATAGGACTTCTAGACCTATAATCAAAAGGAACTTCCTCTAAAACACTGGCCGAATCTTGAGCTTTTAATGTAGGTGAAAAATATAAAAAAGGGACCATTGATAAAGTGATAAAGAGATTTTTCATAAGTTAAAAGACATTTAATATTCTTAAAACTATAGTATTAGATCTATCACTCAAAAAAAATCTTATGAACTATAAAATTACCCGATGAAATGAAAAAATATTACAAAACTATCGACGTAATACACATATAACCTGATAGTTACCTGTTTTAACACAATTAAAAGGCTTACAGAAACCTTAAAATCAAAATCATTTACTGAGATTACCGCTCTTGAGTACTAGCTTGATTCTTTTAAATTAAAACCCTTGTGTTATTAGCCTATTAAATCCATGTACCAAATAGTTCGTTTAGCTTTTTGGTACGATAATTAAAGATTTCGGTGAGTTTGGGTTTAACTAAAATAGGATGCACTAACCTTCCTAAAAATCCGAAAGGTATTTTATAGTCGATAATATCTTCCATTTCCACTCCACCATCAATTTCCTTTAAAAAATGTTTATGATGCCATAAAGCATAAGGTCCAAAACGTTGCTCATCTACGAAGTACTGTTTTTCCACAACATGTGTAATTTCTGTTACCCAATGGGTTTTAATTCCAAGTACGGGCGTGACTATGTATTGAATGATTTGACCAGCAAACATGGGTTTGTTGGATTCCGAAATTATATGAAACCCCATATAATCTGGCGTAATAGTTTTAAGATTTTTAGGACTTGACAAAAACTCCCATGCTTCATCTATAGTGATGGGAAGTTTTTGTTTAGAAGTTAAGGTGTAAATCTTACCTTTTGTGGAGAAATTCATTTAAGAATATAATTAAAACTAATTATTTAACAGTATGTAGGCATTTAAGCTAGTAGCTATAAGCAGCCAAGTAAAATAAGGCACAATCAACCAAGTTTTAACAGTTAATACGGGTGCATATTTAAACATGAAAAAACCAACCACTAAAGTTAATAAAATAATGGTAATTAAGCCAAAGCTAACTAAATGCTGATTAAAAAAGATGTAATTCCAAGATACATTCAACAGAAATTGTATAGCAAACAAGCCAAAAACGAACGTGCTAGCCTGTTGTTTTACTAAATTTGCCATGTAAAACGAAAAACAAATCATGATACCAGTCCAAGCAGCACCAAAAACCCAACCCGGAGGTGTCCATGGAGCCTTATTTAGCATTAAATACCACTTAGAGGTTGCTCCATTATCCATAAGCCAACTACCAATACCTAGAGCTGCCAAGTTAATAATAAGAAAAATAATTGTTAGTTGGTAGGTTTTCATTTTAAATACTTTGTAATTTTAGAACTATTAGGCTTCGTTATAGAGTAAAAATAATCTATAAAACTTCCATCTTCAGCAATTAAATATTTTTGGAAATTCCATTTTACTGAAGAGCTACTTACTCCATTTAACTCTTTACTAGTAAGCCAAGTATATAGCGGATGTTGATTATCTCCTTTAACATCAACTTTTTCAGTCATTAAAAAAGTTACTCCATAATTTTGTTTACAAAAGGTTTGAATTTCTGATGCTGAACCAGGTTCCTGACCACCAAACTGATTGCATGGAACTCCTATAACTACTAAGTTGTTTTTATACGTATCATATAGTTCTTGTAAGCCTTCATATTGCCCAGTAAATCCACATTCGGATGCTGTGTTGACTATTAGGATTTTCTTCCCTTTAAAACTACTTAAATCAATAGGACTTCCATCTAAGCTATTTATAGCTAAGTTATAAATACTTTTAGGTTCCTGTTCGCTTTTTGCAGCGTTATTATTTTTAGAAAAAAAAGAAAAAGACATAAGTATAAAAAGTGTTAGATAAATTGGATTCATAATGTTCATAGTTGTTATTAAAAATGCTCAACTGGTGATGTTACAAAGTTAGCTGAAATAAGCGGGTAACTCCCTGAAATAATTGTTAAAAACCAACAAAGATTGCGTTCTAATTTTATAAGAATAATTTAACACTTACTCTAACAATAAATTAACGCAGCACATCGTTTTTTTGTGTAAATTCGTCCATCAAAAATTTGAAAAACCAATAAAAATGTCTAGTACATTGAGTTATAGCCCATGAGATCATTGTTTTTCCTGCTTATATTTTGTTTACCTATTAGATTTATAGGTCAAAATACACCTACTATCATTTCCAAACCAAAATTAGCAAACCTTATTGAAGACTATAAAACTTTCGTTGGAGAGTCTAATGAAAACATCCTTCCTATTCCTTCTGAAAAAGTTGAAGAAAACATTGATATTACTTCAGAGTTTTGGGACACCAGTAAAGTTCGAATTGAATACAATACCGATGTTAGTTTCCCAATAAACATTCAGTTTAAAGAAACAAATTATGTATCTCCTGTTTCAAGAAATAAAGTTGTAACATCTCGTTACGGCTGGCGTAGAGGTCGCGCACATAAAGGCATTGATATAGATTTAGTAACAGGCGATAGCTTATACGCTATGTTTGATGGTGTCGTTCGTTTTGCTAGTTACAGTAATGGTCATGGAAATACGGTTGTGTTAAGGCACTTTAATGGCTTAGAAACTGTTTACGCACACTTATCTGCCCTAGAGGTGAAAGAAAACGATTCACTTATAGCTGGTGACTATTTAGGTAAAGGAGGTGCTACGGGTAATGCTAGAGGCAGTCATTTACATTTAGAAATGTACTACAAGGGAATTCCTGTGAACCCCGAATACCTTTTAAGTTTTGATGAAAACAACGAAGTTCGTTCTCAAGATATCTGGATTACTAAAACCTGGACACGACCAGAACTTCACAACAGTAAACGCCAAAGCGAACTTGAAATCTATTCTAGTGAAGAGGAAGCTTTAGCCGCAGCACTTGTATCAAAAAGCGTTAAACCTACACGCGTTTATATAGTTAAAAAAGGAGATACCTTATCAAAAATTTCTTCACGAAATAACATTAGTATAGCGGCACTTTGTAAAACCAATAAAATAAAGCAAAATAGCACTTTACGTATTGGCCAGAAATTAATTATTGATTAAAACAGAATCTATATTTGAATTTCTGTTTTAATCAATAATTAACTAAGTGTAACATTTATACTTTAATGGTAATGTTTTTTGTTTTGTTACCTTTATTAATCAACACTTTATAGATAATTGTTCGCTCTTTGTTTTCAGTATATCTAATATTGCATTTTACTTCTTTAATAGACCACTGTGGATATTCTTTCATTAAATCTGAACTTATAGAGTAAGGCAATTTAATAGCTTGATAATTTTCTTCGCAACTCTGTAAAGTTCCTTTTTTGTCATAAACAGCAGTTATATAGTTATCCCCTTCTTTAAAATCAACGGTATAGCTACCATTTCCCTTGGATTGATATACTTCTGAACTTTTAATATCATAATTAGCAACCAGATTTTGAAGTTTTTCAATCTTTTTTGAAAAATCTTGATGTGTGACTGTATTTAAATAATCAGCATTAAGAGCTGTATAATTAGATGAATACATCATTCTGTTAGCAGGTGTTAATATGGCTAAATCATTTTGAGCAATCATTAGGTTGGTTAGACCTATAAGTAAAAAACCAAGTACATACGTTTTCATAAGTTTTAAATTTTAAGATTATACAATGTGATTGCTATTATTTAAATTAAAAGAGATAGAGAAACTTTTAAAATTCAAAACTTATTTTAATCGTTTAACTTGAGTCAAAGTTAACTCAATAAGCTGTTAAAACATTGAAAAACAGATAGACACGTAATGTACAGACTATAGACAATTGATAGACTGAGCGCAATAAAAAGACTATAAAGTCACGTTTAGAATACTGAGTTATATGTTTTGGATAAATTCATCTAAATCTTCATTCTCAGACAAATGAAGTTTTTTTCTAAGACGATATCTACTTGTATTTAAAGAAGATACGGTGATATTTTGGAGTGTTGCAATACTCCGACTGTCCATTTTTAAACGAATTAATGAACATAACCGGATTTCATTTTTACTTAAATTAGGAAATTGCTTGGTAAGGTTACTGTAAAAGGCATCACTTAATTTATCCAAACGTTCGTAAAAAAACTTGGTATCGCTATCGAAAGTTATTTTATTTTTAATCGCTTCTTCTAACTCCTCAATTAACAAACCTTGTTCTTTAGAACCGGCTTCTTTTATAGCTGTCAACTTTTCGGCCAGAGATTCTGCCCATTCTTGATTTTGAGTTAGATTGATGGCGAAATCTGACAAATCCCGCTTTTTAGATTCAATTTCAGACTCTAACTGCTTGTTTTTTAATGCTGTTAAATCTCGAGATTGCTCAGCAAGTAATTGCTTGTTATTTGCATTTATTATATGCTGACGTCTTCTTAAAAACAAGGATAATAATAAAATAAGAACTAAAGAAGATAATAAGCTTACAATTAAAAGTTTTGATCGTTGATTTTGAATCTTATTCTCTTTCTCTATTTTATCTATTTTAAAATTTAAAGCAACACGATCTAAAGAAATAGAATTCAACTCTTCTTGCCATTTTTTATCTGCAATTTTTGAAAGCACATTCAAACTATCTGTTAAAAAGTGTCGTTTATTAGAAACTTCATAGGCTTTTTTATAATTCTGTTGCACCACGAGCAATTTCTCTTCCGTCTTTAAAAACTCTAGTTTAGACTTCGGTCCTATTTCGTTTGAAAATTTAGAGATTTGCTTGTTAAGTTCATTAAAAGATAATTGTGCATCTTCCAACTTATTTATAGCAATTTCTGCTTCCACTAACTGACAACCTGAACTTATAAGTCTCTCTACATCTATCTTCCCAGACTCATCATTTTTATAGGCTTGGTAGAACAAGAAATTAGCACGATATAAGGGTAATGCTTTTTCTATTTGATTTTTATCTCTATAAATATCAGCTAAATTATCTCGAATACTACCTATCAATGAGTGGTTTGGGAACTTACTGGTAGTTAAATCGAAAGCTTTATTAATGTAAATTAAGGCCGAATCTAAATCCTTTTTTGACCAATAAAAAAACAATCCATAATTGTTATAAGCGGATGGTTTTGATATGGTATTTAATTCATTAACAAAATGAATGTTTTTTTTATGCTCTAAAGCAGCACTGTCTAAATATCCTACATTGGCATAATTTTCCGCTAAAATACCATAGGAATAGGTTTGCATTTTAACTAAGGCATATTTTTCTGAAAAACTTAAATCCTGTTGATGTTGGTTATAATATTCAAAGAAAACTTTATACCATTTAATGGATTCTTTTGGGAAGCCTATTTGCCGAAACCAATTACCAGAATGTAAATAATTTTGAATTTTAAAATAGTGATGTCCTTCTATTAATGGTAATAAATCTAAACGTTGAAAATGTTGAGATAAGTAGGTTTGTAGTTGTTGTTCTGAAAACGATTCTCTTTTGTATGTTTTATATTCATTTTCAGGAAATGATAGTTCCATAACAGCCGTTATAGAATCATATTTTTTTAATGCTTGTTTGCTTTTAAGTACTTCTTGGGCATAACAAACACTGCTAATAATTAAAAAGACAATTAGTTGCAAGTACCTGATAAATACCACTGTATAAAATAGAATTATTTGTTTACTTTACTCAAATATACAAGATAATTGCAACATAATCTTGACATATACTCCTTAATATTAAGGTTTAAGACACTCGAAACACACCCGAAACTTATCAAGATAGACTAATAAAGTAAGTTCTATTTAATTTGTGAAAAAACAAAGTACATTTCGGTGGCTATTTGCAAGCTTCGTTCCTTATATACCGCTTTCTGATTAGGACTGTTGTCTGAATGCTTTGGATCTTCATAAGTTATTGGAATACGTTTTTCAGCTCCTGGTATATAAGGACACCCCTCATCTGCTTGAGAACAAGTCATGATAGCTGCGAAATTAGTTTTCGGATTTAGGATATTATCATAAACTTTAGAAAACCCGATAATTAGAGATTCATTTTCTGAAAACCTTATATTATAAACAGGATTCTTCTCGTTAGACAATTTCTCTATTTGAAAGCCCGTCTCCTCTAAAGTTGTTACTATCATTGGATACAATGCCGTAGCTTCAGTTCCTCCCGAATAGCAGAATACATTTTTAATTTGAAAATGATGTGCTAAAGTTTGAGCCCATATTTGCGATAAATGGCTCCGTCGAGAATTATGGGTACAAATAAAATTCAATAGAACTTTATCTTTATTTAAGATTTTCTCCTGAATGTAGTCTATCAGCGGTTTTAGTAATGCTTTACGCTCATTAGAAATACTTTTAATATCTAGAGAATTAATAATATCTACAGTTTTTTTATACATACTTATGCTTTCATTTTCTTACATATAATTGACTACATTTTATTGGCAGCAACCTTCTACCCTATTATTGTCTTGTTCTAAAAACTGCATAAACAACTGTTTAACATTTTGCCATTCATCAAAGTCTATACAATAGCACACTTTAGTTCCTTCAATATTCCCTTTTATTATCCCAAGATTTTTAAGCTCTTTTAAATGTTGTGAAATGGTTGGTTGTGCTAAGCCTATTTCATTTACTAAATCGCCGCAAACACAACTTTCTATTTTAAATAAGTGCTGTATAATAGCAATTCTTGCTGGATGTCCAAAAGCTTTCGCTATTGAAGCTATTCTATTTTTTTCTTCGGTAAAAATTTCTGTTTTAGTCAGTCCCATATCGTGAATTAATAAATCATTGCAATATTACGATTAACTAAGTTTAGGTGAAAACAATCTTAATAAAACTTGATAATTGTCTTTGAAATAGACTTACAATTTTTAGAAAAAAGATGTACTTTGCATGACTAATAAAAAAGTAAGAAATGAAAGTTTGTATTGCCGAAAAACCTAGTGTAGCCAGAGAAATAGCTTCTGTTCTTGGAGCTACGAACAAACATGATGGTTATTATGAGGGCAATGGCTATGCTGTAACTTATACTTTTGGGCATTTGTGCACACTAATGGAGCCAAGTGACTATAAACCACATTGGAAAAGCTGGGATTTAAACAACTTACCCATGCTTCCAGAAAAATTTAAAACCAAAGTGGTTAGCAATTCTGGAATACAAAAACAATTCAAAATTGTAAAAAGTCTTTTCGATAAAGCCGATGTTGTTATAAACTGTGGGGATGCTGGCCAGGAAGGAGAGCTTATTCAACGTTGGGTTTTGGATCAAGCAAAATATAAAGGTAAGGTTGAAAGACTTTGGATTTCTTCACTTACTACCGAAGCCATTAAGGAGGGGTTTGAAAATTTAAAACCTTCAGAGAATTACGATAATCTTTATTATGCGGGGTTTTCTAGAGCTATTGGCGATTGGCTTTTAGGAATGAACGCCACAAGGTTATACACTGTAAAGCATGGAGGTTATAAGCAAGTACTTTCTATAGGACGGGTTCAAACTCCAACACTTGCCATGGTTGTAAATAGATTTAAAGAAATTGAAGACTTTAAGCCACAGCCCTATTGGGAATTACAAACCATGTACCGCGACACTTTGTTTGCTTATGAAGAAGGGCGTTTCACTAAAATGGAAGATGGTGAAGTTTTAGCTAATAAAGTTAAAGAACATGAGTTTGAGATTGAATCCATTACTAAAAAGAAAGGTACGGAATATGCACCAAAACTTTTCGATTTAACCGGATTACAAGTGTATTGCAATACGAAGTTTGGGTTTTCAGCAGATGAAACCTTAAAACTTGTACAGAAATTGTATGAAATGAAAGTGGTAACCTATCCGAGAGTTGATACTACCTTTTTACCAAACGATGTATATCCAAAAGTAGCTGGAATTCTTCAAAAACTGACTAATTACTCTACTCTGACCCAAGTTCTTTTAGGAAAGAAAATAAAAAAGTCGTCGAAAGTATTTAACGATAAAAAAGTAACCGATCACCACGCTATTATTCCAACTGGTATTCAAACGAACTTACAATACAATCAACAACAGGTTTACGACATCATTGTTAAGCGTTTTATTGCTGTATTTTACGATGATTGCTCCGTTTCTAACACCACTGTAATTGGAAAAGTCGCAGATGTTAACTTTAAAACAACAGGAAAAGAAATTTTAAAAAAAGGTTGGCGTGTGGTTTTTGAATCGGATGAGAAAGACAAAAAAGAATCAGATATCCTTCCAACTTTTGTAAAAGGTGAAAAGGGGCCACATGAGCCTAGCTTTCTTGAAAAACAAACCAAGCCACCCAATCAGTTTACTGAAGCCTCTCTCCTACGTGCTATGGAAACGGCCGGAAAACAGGTAGACGATGATGAGTTACGTGATTTGATGAAAGAAAACGGGATTGGCCGACCATCAACCCGAGCCAATATTATTGAAACCTTATTTAAGCGTCAATATATTAAGCGTAATAAAAAACAAATATTACCGACCGTTACCGGAATTGCCTTAATAGATACCATTCAAAATGAACTATTAAAATCTGCCGAACTTACTGGTTTATGGGAAAAGCAATTAAAGGATATTGAAAAAGGCGAATTTAGTGCTAGTCAATTCATTTTCAACATGAAAAAAATGGTTGATGAGCTAGTTTATGAAGTAAGAAGTGAAACTACTCGAGCTAACATCTCACAAGCCACAGTTGTTAAACAACGACAAGTAAAAAGCGAAAACAAAAAGAAAGCGGGACTTACAGCAGAAACCTGTCCAAAATGTAAGAATGGAACCTTAATAAAGGGAAAAACAGCGTATGGATGTTCTAGCTATAAAGAAGGTTGTAAATTTATTTTACCCTTTGAAGTATATGATAAAAAGATTTCCGAAAAGCAATTTCTAAGATTGCTACAAAAAGGATCTACAGTGAATTTAAAAGGATTTACTAAAGACAATGAAAAAGTGGATGGGTTATTGCGTTTTAACGATAGTTTTCAGTTGGTTTTAGAGCCTAAGAAAGCTAAATCAAAAAACATTCCTGATACTTTAACATGTCCTAAATGTAAAAAAGGAACTGTAGTAAAAGGCAAGACTGCTTACGGTTGTTCGGCCTATAAAGATGGCTGTGATTTCAGGTATTCTTTCGAGGAATTAAGAAGTAAACTAGGGAACCAGAAACCTACCAGAGAATTGGTGTTTAGTATTTTAAACCAAGCTTAATTAATCTTACTGTAACTCTACTGTTTTAATTATATTTCTAGTTTTTTGATCCATATTGAAATTAATTGTTATCTTTATTAACCAAATGGTTAAACCAAATAGTTGACAATGGCAAAATCAAAAGATAATACAACAGAAGAGCAAATTTTAATTGCTGCTAAAAATATATTCCAATCTAAAGGCATGGATGGCGCACGTATGCAAGAAATTGCAGATGAGGCTGGTATTAATAAGGCTATGCTTCATTACTACTACAAAACCAAACAACTATTATTTGAGGCCGTTTTTAAGAGTGCCTTTTCTTTATTGGCTCCAGAATTAAATAAGATTTTAAATGATGATTCTTCTATAGAGAACAAGGTGAAGAATTTTACCTCTAATTATATTTCTTTTATACTTAAACATCCTTATTTACCAAATTTTATCATTCAAGAACTTAATAGGAATCCTGACTTTATTCTAAAAATTCAAGAAAACACCACTCTATTAAATATTGAAAAATTTAAATCACAGGTCGAGTTGGAAGTTAGCAAAGGAATTCTAAAACCCATTAAAGGTGAGCAATTATTTATAAATATACTAGCCTTAAACATTTTCCCTTTTGTAGCAAAACCTCTTATAAAAGCTTTTACTAAAGAAGACGACAAAGGCTTTAAACAAATTATGGAACAGAGAAAAACAGAGGTTTCAGAATTTATAACTCAAGCCATAAAACAATATTAAAATGAAAACATCTATTAGCATCTTGGTTTTCTTTTTACTCCCTATTGCTAGTTGGTCGCAACAACAAATTACATTGGAAACTTGTTATCAATTGGTTTCGGAAAATTATCCGTTGGTCAAACAAAAAGCCTTATTGGAAAGTAAAAATGAATTAGAATTAAAAGCCATAGATGCAGGGAAATTACCTCAATTTGATTTCGATGCCCAAGCTGCTTATTTATCAGATGTTACCCAGGTCCCATTGCCAAATACAGGAGTCGAGCCACCAAACAACGATCAATATCGCGCCACACTTTCGGTGAATCAGCTAATATATAATGGAGGTTCTATTGATGCCTCTTCAAAAGTAAAAATGGCTCAATTAAAAACCCAACAAAAACAATTGGAAGTCAGTTTGTATCAATTAAAACAGCAGGTCAATCAGCTTTATTTTTCTATTTTACTTTCTGATGAATCGGTTCACTTATTAAAAACAAAGCAAACCCAATTAGAAAGTAAGCTCAAAGAAGTGAAATCGGGGATTCAGTATGGAACCATTTTACCTTCATCAGATAAAGTTATTGAAGCCGAATTATTGAGAATCAGACAGCAATTTTCTGAAATCAACAACAATAAAAAGGTATTAGTTAAAACTTTGTCTTCTTTAATTGGTCAGTCTTTAGATGAGTCTACCAAGTTTCAAGAACCTCAAATTTCAACCAACCTCACTCCTACAGTTCAACGCCCAGAAATGGAGTTGTTCCAGTTGAAAAAAGAAGAAATTGAGAGTCAGGAACAACTCATTCAAAAGGAAAACATTCCAAAACTATTGGGATTTGCCTCGGGAGGCGTTGGAAACCCAGGTTTAAACATGTTAGATAATTCATTTCAACCATTTTATACCGTTGGCGTGAAATTAAACTGGAATGTGTTCGATTGGAATGCCAATAAAAAGAAACGAGAATCTTTATTGATTCATAAAGATATTATTGATAACGAAACGGAGATTTTTCAACTAAACACTCATATCGAATTGAACCAATATGAAACAGAAATCCTTAAAATCTCAGAAAATATTTTGATTGATTCTGAAATCATCAGCCTTAGAAAAGACGTTTTATCAGCCACAGAATCTCAATTGCGACATGGCGTGATTACAACGTCAACCTATATTACTGAACTAACAAATTTGTTTGAAGCAGAAAATATGCTTGTTACGCACCATATTCAGCTAGAATTAGCAAAAGCAAATTACAACATCACTCAAGGACAATAAAATGAAACAAATACACACATATTTTATTGGAATTAGCCTATCCATTTTAAGCTTAGTATCTTGTAATGATTCTAGTCTAAAAGCTGATGGTTACGGCAACTTTGAAGTCACCGAAATAACGGTTTCTGCTGAAAATAATGGAAAACTTATGGTGTTTAAAATAAATGAAGGGGACATAATAAAAAAGGGAACCTTTATTGGTTATATTGACACCATTCCTCTGTCTTTAAAACGCGAACAACTTTTAGTTTCAAAAGATCTTGTAAGCTCTAAATCTCAAGGCGTTTTATCACAAATTGCCGTATTAAATGCAAGATTAAATACGGTCAATATCAATAAAACTAGGACTAAAAACCTTATTAAAGATAATGCTGGTACACAAAAGCAATTAGACGATGTTTTGGGTGAAATAGACGTCATAAAACAACAAATTAGAAGTGTAGAAATCCAAAATGCACCTGTTGTAAATGAACTAAAAAGCATCGATGTACAAATTAAGCAAGTAGAAGACCAGATTGAAAAATGCAAAATTATCAATCCCATAAACGGGACCGTTTTGACCAAATACTCAGAACCCGGTGAAACTACATCTTTTGGCAAACCTCTATACAAAATAGCCGATTTAAACAACATGGAATTACGTGTTTTTGTAAGCGAAACTCAATTGGCTAATTTAAAGATTGGTGAAAAAGTTACTGTAAAGATAGATGATCAAGATGACATGAAGGATTATGAAGGAACAATTACTTGGATTGCATCAGAAGCCGAATTCACACCAAAAATTATTCAAACAAAAGAAGAACGAGTAGCCTTAGTTTATGCAGTAAAAATTTCTGTTAAAAATGATGGTAGCTTAAAAATAGGTATGCCAGCCGAAATGTGGCTTAACAATTAAAAATAACCTTTAAAATTACATATTATGAAAAAAACACTTTTATCAATCGCAATGATGGCATTTATTCTTACAAGTTGTAACAACAACAACAAAAAGGAAGCACCTGCTGCAGAACAAATCACTCAAGAAGATACCGAAGTTGTTTCACATGAAAATCATGATTCTCATGATGCAAGTTCTGTTTTGAACAACAATTGGATGAATGAGATTCAATTGGATAATGGTTCTAAATGGTTAGCCAATATAGAAACTACGGATGGTGTAAATGATATGCTTAAGTTAATTTCTGAAGCTAAAACAGAAAGTATTGAAGACTATTTAAGTTTAGCCGATAAACTGAATACTAGAAAAAACACCTTAGTAAAGGAATGTACAATGACCGGACCATCTCACGACAACCTTCATGTGTTTTTACATCCTTTAATTGAAAAAATTGATGTGCTTTTGGAGACAAAAACTACTGAGGAAGGCGCGAAAGTCTTAAAAAGTATTACGGACAACCTAAATGCTTATACCACCTATTTCAAATAATCTCTAAATAAAAATCACTATGGAAAAACAAGTTTATAATGTAGGTATTATTTGAACAAAAGACCGAAATGAAAAACATGTGTTCTCTAGAAATAGATAATTAGGAGACTCAGGAAACCAACTGTTAGGAAGTTGCGACAGCACCTGAGTTTCCTAATCGCATACCACCTATATGGTTGCCAGAACATCTATTTACAGGTGCCGTTAGTGTAATTATTTCATGACGACTTTTTCAGCAATCTCTGAATATTCAAAATAGCAATTCATCAGTTTTTAATCCCTTCGAAAGGTCTTTTAAAATAAGTAGATGGTAAATTTGTAATGAGTGAAATTCTATTATTTCCAGAAGTTGTTGATTCAGATAAAAACCAACGAGATCGTGCTGAGTGAATAATAGAGAAATCTGAAAAAGTTTGTTTAATCTCACACTCCATACATCTAAAGTTACTTTAACAACTAAAATACCAGTGTACAACTAGAAAACCGTGGGAATTACTGTTTCTAACATATCAAAATCCTATAAAAAGGTCAAAGCCCTACAGACTATTTCGTTTGAAGTAAAACCAAATGAACTTTTCGGGCTTATAGGTCCTGATGGGGCTGGTAAAACAACGCTTTTCAGGATCCTAACTACCTTATTAATTGCTAATGAAGGGAAAGCCACTGTAGCAGGTTTTGATGTGTTGGATGACTTTAAAGACATTAGAAAACATGTGGGCTATATGCCGGGTAGATTTTCATTATATCAAGATTTAACTGTTGAAGAAAATCTAAAGTTCTTTGCCACCATTTTCGGAACTACCCTAGAAGAAAATTACGAGTTAATAGAAGATATTTACGTTCAAATAGAACCTTTTAAAGACCGTAGAGCCGGAAAATTATCTGGTGGTATGAAACAAAAACTAGCCTTATGCTGTTCTTTAATTCACAAACCTAAGGTTTTGTTTCTAGATGAGCCTACAACCGGAGTAGATCCTGTTTCAAGAAAAGAATTATGGGAAATGCTCAAGCGCTTACAACAAAAAGGTATTACCATTTTGGTTTCGACACCATATATGGATGAAGCCGCTTTATGTGATAGGATTGCACTCATTCAAGATGGAAAAATTTTACTGATTGATACTCCTGAAAACATTGTGAAACAATACCCTAAAACCATATATGATGTGAGTGCCAACAATATGTACCAATTAATAAATAGCTTAAAAACCTATCCTCATCAATATAGTGTGTATCCTTTTGGTGAGTTTGTGCATTACACTGATACACGTTTAGATTTTAATCCCAATGATTTAAAAATATATTTAGAAGAAAACAACCTTTCTAATATTACCATAGAGCAAACACAAGCAACCATAGAAGATAGTTTTATGGAATTAGCAAAATAACTAGTTAGTTCGAATGCAATCAAAGCTTAATGAAACATCTCAACTGCAATCGCTACGACAATTAAAATCTAAATGAAAAAAACCAACGTTATACAGGCAGTAGGCTTAACCAAAATGTTTGGAGATTTTATGGCTGTAAATGCTATTACTTTTGATGTTAAAAAGGGGGAAATATTTGGGTTTCTTGGTGCAAATGGGGCAGGAAAAACGACAGCTATGAAAATGCTTATAGGTATTTCTACCCCTACTTCCGGCTCTGCACAAGTAGCTGGTTTTGATGTTTTTACACAAGCTGAAAACATCAAGAAAAACATTGGATACATGAGTCAGAAATTCGCTTTGTATGATGATTTAACCGTTAAAGAAAATATTACATTTTTTGGTGGAATTTATGGGCTATCAAAAGTAAGAATTAAAGAAAAAACCAAAGAGCTTATAGAAGATTTAGGGTTGAAGGAAGTATCCGATCAGTTGATTGGTTCCTTGCCTTTAGGTTGGAAACAAAAAATTTCATTTTCTGTGGCTTTATTACATGAACCCAAAATTGTGTTTTTAGACGAGCCTACTGGAGGTGTTGATCCTATAACTAGACGTCAGTTCTGGGAACTAATTTACAGAGCGTCACATCAAGGTACAACCATTTTTGTCACTACTCACTATATGGATGAAGCCGAATACTGTGATCGTGTTTCCATAATGGTAAATGGTAAAATTGAAGCTTTAGATACACCAAAGAAATTAAAAAAACAGTTTAATGTGGACAGCATGAACGATGTGTTTTTAAAACTAGCTAGAGGATGAAACGATTTAAAGGCTTTGTAACGAAGGAGTTTTACCACATTTTTAGAGATAGACGTTCGTTGTTTATACTTTTCGGGATGCCTATCGTTCAAGTTTTACTTTTTGGTTTTGCTATAACCAATGAAATCAACAAGGTGGATATCGCTATATTAGATCATTCTAAAGACGCCACTACCAAAGAGATTATAAATAAAATTTCCGCTTCCAGATATTTTAGCATAAATCAACATATTGATCGTGAAGCTAACATAGAGGCCGTTTTCAAAAAAGGAAAAGTAAGGGCTGTTTTAAATTTTGAAAAAGATTTTAATAAAAACCTTATCAAAGAACATCAAGCTACTATACAAATAATTACAGATGCTACAGATCCTAACTCAGCAAGTACTATTAGTAATTATGTAAATTCTATTTTACAAAATTACCAGCAAGAGCAAAACAAAGCTATTGCCATCAACTATGTAATTACCCCACAACCAAGAATGGTTTACAACCCAGAATTAAAAAGCGTCTATATGTTTGTTCCTGGGGTTATGACTATTATTTTAATGTTGGTTTCGGCTATGATGACTTCTATTTCCATAACCAGAGAAAAAGAGCTTGGTACTATGGAAATTTTATTAGTGTCTCCTTTAAAACCCTTTCAAGTCATTATTGGGAAAGTGTTTCCATATATTTTTCTATCTATAATTAATGCTGTTGTAATTGTATTATTAAGCATTTTCATTTTTAAAATGCCCGTACAAGGAAGTTTGCTTTTATTAGGACTAGTAAGTGTGTTATTTATTATTTCGGCTTTGGCCTTAGGAATTTTAATTTCAACCATTTCAGCAAGCCAGCAAACGGCTATGATGATTTCCTTAATGGGTCTCATGCTTCCTGTTATCTTATTGTCTGGTTTTATTTTTCCTATTTCAAGCATGCCACTACCTTTACAAATAATTAGTCATGTCATTCCAGCGAAATGGTTTATCATCATTTTAAAAGGGATTATGCTAAAAGGTGTTGGTTTACAATTTATTTGGAAGGAAACCTTGATTTTATTAGGAATGACGATATTTTTTATTGGATTAAGTGTGAGAAGGTATAAAATTCGATTAGAATAACATGAAGATAATTTTCTACATCATACAAAAGGAGTTCAAGCAAATTTTTAGAAATAAAGGCATGCTTCCTATTATTTTTGTGTTACCACTACTCCAATTGGTTATTTTATCAAATGCAGCCACTTTTGAAGTAAAAAATATCAGATTCGCTTATATAGACAACGATTACAGTTCTTCATCTAAAGCATTAATAGAAAAATTTGAGGCTTCTACTTATTTTAATGTGATAACCTACTTTCCTACGGAAATTCAGGCGAGTTCAGCCATGTTAAAAGGCGAGGTAGATGTTGTATTAAACGTTCCCTTACATTTTGAACGGGACTTACAAAATAACAAAAAAGCAAATCTTGGTATAACTATAAATGCCATAGATGGCGCTGCTGCAGGTGTAGAAAATGTATATATTACACAAATTATTAAAAGCTATAACAAGCATATTCAATCAGATTTAATGCAAATATCTGATTCAAAAATTCAGCCCGTTAACATGGTAACAATCCCGTTATTTTGGTACAACGAAACCCTGAATTATAAAACTTTTATGGTTCCAGGTATTCTTGTTTTGTTAGTTACTATGATTACTTTATTTCTTTCAGCAATGAATATCGTTAGAGAGAAAGAAATTGGTACCATAGAACAAATAAACGTAACACCAATTAAAAAAAGTCAATTCATAATTGGAAAATTATTTCCATTTTGGCTTATAGGCATGGGTTTACTAACTATAGGTTTAATTTTAGCAAGGTTAATATTTGATGTTCCAATGGTAGGGAGTTTGTTATTAATGTACGCTTATACTTCTATTTATATAGCAGTAATTCTTGGAATGGGATTATTTATTTCAAATTTTACAGATACGCAACAGCAAGCCATGTTTATTGCTTGGTTCTTTGTCGTGATATTCATACTCATGAGTGGTTTGTTTACACCTATAGAAAGTATGCCTGATTGGGCACAAACTCTTACAGAATTTAATCCAATTAAATATTATGTTGAAGTCATGCGTATGGTTATGCTAAAAGGTTCTGTATTTATGGATATACTTCCACAATTTATTAAAACCCTTGTTTTTGCCATAGTAACCAATGGATTAGCTATTTGGAGTTATAAAAAAACAAATTAACTACAAAACAGCTATTGTCTTTATAAGTCAAATATGTGGTATTACTATCATGAGGATTAATTTCATTTTTGTTTTGACTACCAAGTTACAATCGTTAGCTTTGAAATGATGACTGGCATCCTAAAGTTTTAGAAAAAATATATAAAGATGAAAAAGCAAGTTTATATTAAGAAGTTTAACGGCGATGTTGAACTTTTCTCGTTTGATAAACTAAGAAACTCTCTGCATTCTGCTGGAGCCCCTAAAGATGTGGTTGACCCTATAGTAACAACTATTAAACAAGAAGTTTATGATGGGATGTCATCTAATGAAATCTATAAAAAAGCGTTTGCTCTATTAAAAAAGAATAATCGGATATCTGCTTCCAGATATAGTTTAAAACGAGCTATTTTCGATTTAGGTCCTACGGGTTTTCCTTTTGAACGGCTAATAGGTGCCCTTTTAAAAGAAAAGGGTTTTAACACTGAGGTTGGCGTTATTTTACAAGGAAAGTGTGTTACTCATGAAATTGATGTACTAGCCGAAATAGATAACAATGTATATGCCATTGAATGTAAATTTCATTCGGATCCTAGAGCTACCAGTAATGTTAGAGTGCCTTTATATATTAATTCAAGGTTTTTAGATATCCAAGAACAATGGAACTCAAACCCAAACAATAAAACTGTTTTAAAGCAAGGATGGTTGATCACTAATACCAGATTTACTGAAGATGCGGTTAATTATGCAAAATGTGTAGGGCTTACTTTATTGAGTTGGGATTACCCTAAAAACGATGGTTTAAAGGCAAATATTGACAGTTATGCCTTGTATCCTGTTACCACCTTAACAAGCTTAACTAAAAAGGAGAAACACGAACTCATAGAAAAAAACATTGTTTTGGTTAAAGAATTGGCCCTTTCTATAGAGACCTTGAAACATATTGGCGTGTCAGAAACACGAATAAAAAGAGTTGTTAATGAAGTTAAAAAATTATGTTTGATGATACAATAACATAAAAAAAGACTGTCTTTTCAAACAGCCTCCTTTATATAATACTGTATATAATTATTTATTCAAGTTAAAAACCTTTCTTACAATAGCTTCTTTACTAGCATCGTAATATTCAATAACAAAATTATTGTTTGAATCGAAATGCCCTATTCCAGTATAATCATCTGAAACAAAATAGTAGTTATTCGCTCTACTAGTTCTTAAAACATTTCCAAAATTCATTTCTGAATCTGAGGCTAACTCGGAAACTAAAAATCCTTTATTATTTTTCTTGAAAATATAGCTCTCGTCGTTATAATTATAATAAATAGTTTCTGTTTTAGAATCGTACATCGGATCCTTTTCAGTTGCAACTTCAATAGTTTGTGTAACTTTTGAAGGAGAACTAACAATATCCTGGTTCACTTTATTTTTATCCTTTGCATCCAACTCAATTTGTTGTTCTTCACGTGTAGTAATTTTTACCTTTTGTTCTAATACTTGACTTCCATCATCTACTTTAATGGTTTTGGTTGTTGTTTCTTCCGAAACGTTTTTAGGTTTATTTTGTGCGAAAATTACCGTAGTAAACATCAATACTACTATATATAATATATTCTTCATTTTGATAAATTTTAAAAGATTACTTGTTTTTAAGCAAGCCTGACTATCAAGCTTGTAATACAAATATGAAGTAAAAATAGTATTCAACTTAACCTTAAAAGAAAATATATTAACTCTAACCCTAATTAATACAGTAGAAGTAGATTCATTATTTTTAGATAGCATTGTTATCAATAATTATCAGGCTTGAAAAACACCAAGTATGTTTTCGTGTTTTAGAACCAACACTTTTTTGTGAAAACTTATAATTCGAAATCAATTTTATTAAGAATTAAACCTGAAGCTGGCGCTATATAATCCATTACCTCTGTACTTTCTGGCTTTAAGGATTCAGATATATAATCTAGAGTAATCTCCCCTTTCCCGAGTTTTATTAGGGCTCCCATAATTAATCGGATTTGATTTCGCATAAAACCTTGTCCCCTAACTCGAAGTAAATAGGAGGTTTCGGGGAAAAAATTAGCCGTAAATAGTGTGTTTTCGACTATTTCACAAGTCAGTATTTCTCTGTTGTAAATACCATTATCTGTGGCTTTATAGCAGTATGTTTTCAGGTTGTGAAAGCCTTCAAATAGCTTAGCTCCTTGTTTCATGATTTCTATATCCAGTTCATCTAAAATTGTAGTCATAATGGGTGCACAAAATGGGTGGTATTTCTCGCCATGAGCAAAAACATATAGGTATTCTTTTATTTTTGCGTCATTAATAACATTAAACTCCTTGGTTACTTCTCTAACAGAAAGTCCACGAATATCCTGGGGTAAATTGTAATTAAACAGTGTCAAAAACTCATCTAAATCCTCTAAAGGCTCATAAACAAACAACTCGAACGCAGCTTCTTGAGCAGAAACCATAGCGTCTGTTCTACCCGATCCTAACGTTTTAAAACGTTTCCCCTCAAAAATAAAGTTTAGAGTTCGGTCTATCATTAAATGGACGGTTTTTAAATTCGGTTGTTTTTGCCAACCATGAAATCTATAACCTAAATATTGAACCGTTATAATGTAGTAGTATCTTTTATTAAACACGCCGATATAATTTTATTTGGGGAAAATAAGGCATTTTAGAGAACTGCCAAATTTTTTATACCCTGTATGTAAATAAGAATCCTAAATATTATCATTATGGCTAATAAGCCTGCTTTATGGCTTTGGTTTGTAGCAATTGCCACATTGGTTAGGAATCTTATTGGAGTCACAGCGTATTTAAAACAGGCTTTTATAACAGACGATCAATTAGCTTAATTAATCCAAAAGCATCAAGCATTATTTCATATTCCAATATGGGCTTCAGTAGCTGTTTTTGCAGGCACATTAGTAGCGATATCCTTATTGTTTAAGAAAAAAACAGCGCTCATATTCTTTATAATCTCATTAATTGGAATTATAGTTTAAATGAATTATAGCTTTTTCAAAAGCAAAGTTAGAAAACTGTATGGCCCAATAGTCATGGCTATTACAGTTTTTATTATTTTAATTGGTATTTACCAAGTAACATTTGCTAATAGATGTATTTTTAGAAATTGGATTTCTTAAGTTACTTCCATTTTTATTTTAAATGCCTTTTCTCTAAAACCTTTATAATATCATTAAATTGAAATCCTTTGGCTTGAAGTAAAATCAAATAATGAAAAAGTAAGTCGG
>NZ_DATGNR010000025.1:0-5784 GCF_035306605.1 Xanthomarina sp.
TCTTGGAATGGAAGCAATGCACCACTATCTCATGAATCTAGGCTTCCTGTTAAGAATATTTCAGAAGGCACCTATATAATTAAAGTGAGAACCTCGGACAATGCCTTAATCAACAAGAAAGTTGTTGTGAAGCAGGAGTAAAAAAGACTTTTATAAAACATAAACTAGCGGCCCTTTCGGGTCGCTTTTTTTATAACTACTATTTAGGACAGCATTCACCCAGTTTCAAGTGGAAAAAAATTAAGCTTTACGGAAGCCTTAGCGTTGATATTTACCCCACCCCTTTCCCATACATTCTAACTACCTATAACTGAGCAATATCATTGCCTATCACAAACAATACCCTTAACTTTGAATTAAGTCAAAAACCTAAGATTATTAGTATTACAGAATCGATCTTAACCATTCACTTAATTAGGTCCACTAAAGAAGGATTAAGATTGCAAAACAATTATCGGGTTACTTCTAGGCAACACGAAATGATGTCAGAGATTTTAACCTAGGGTTTTGTTAGTTTCAAAAGAACTACAAGCCAAATTTCCCCATAAAATTATACCACCTACTAGTATTTAACGGGAACTAATATTTATAAACCTTTTAAAACACGTTTCATATGAACACCACTTTAAAACAATTAAAAAACATTCGTTCGGAAAATTGTATCAGTATTATAATGAATACCCATCGAACAAAACCTGATTATTTAAAAGATCCTTTACAACTTAAAAACCTCATTAAGGATGCTGAAAATAGGCTGATGGCTGATACCGACAAAAAAACGGCCCAAAACCTAATAAACAAAATAAAGGAATTGGCAGAGCAAATTGACCACAGTCGTAATATAGAAAGTCTGGTACTTTTTGTTAATGAGCAAGTAGCAGACTATACCAGGTTACCCATTAAGGTAGTGGACCGCGTGGTTATAGATGAAACCTTTGCCACTAGAGACTTAATTAGAGCTATGCACACAGAAGCCAATTATTATGTTTTGGTTTTAAGTCAGGAGAAGGTTAGACTGATTGAAGCTTCAAATGATAAAGTAGTCAAAGAATTTGGCACCCCCTTTCCCATGGAAAATAATCAGTCTTTTTCAAGAAGCAGCCCTGAAACTTCTATTGCTTCCCGTCGCTCTAGTTTATTGGCCGAATTTTTTAATCAGGTAGATAAAGAGGTAAATATTTTGAGACAGCATAATCCGCTGCCAGTGTTCATTTGTTCCATGGAAGAAAACCATTCAGAATATTTAAAAATTGCCGATCAGCCATCCAGTTTTTTTGATTTCTATCTTAATAAAAATCAAATTGCAGAAAAAGACCATGCCATCGTTAAAGAAGCTTGGAAACTTGTAGAGGCAAAACTTGTTAAGCAAAACATCTTGAGAAAATCAGAATTAGATAAAGCTGTATCTGAGAACAAATTCCTAAGCGACACCAACGAAATTTATAAGGCTATTAAGGAAGGGAGAATTCAAACACTTTTTATCGAGCAAGGCTTGTTTCAACCGGCGATAATTGAAAATGAGGAAATTATTTATGTGACCAGCGACCAAAGAACTGACACGGATGTCATTGACGATATCTACGACGAACTTATAGAGCTCCAAATGAGCTATGGTGGCGATGTGGTATTTCTTCCTAAAGACGACCTACGCCAGTTTAATGGTTTTGGAGCTATAACCCGTTACTAAACAGAACAAGTATAAACGATTTTTTTTATAATTTAGTAGACACTATTAACAATAAATATCATCAACTATGAATTCAGATAAAAAAGTGGTTGTTATTACAGGCGGAGCCGGAGGAATTGGTCAGACTTGCGCCAAAGTTTTTAAAAACGACCCTTTGATTATAACCGACTACTCGCAAGAGCAGGTAGATAAAACGGTAGCAAGCTTAACCAAGGAAGGCTATCAGGCCATTGGATTTGCCTGTGATATTACCAACAAAGAAGCTGTTGAAAAACTGGTTGATTTCACTTCAAAAGCAGGCACATTAAAAGCCTTGATTCACACGGCTGGAGTTAGTGGTACAGTTCAAGACCTTAAAAAGGTGTTTACCATTGATTTAATAGGTACTGATATTCTTATAAATGCTTTTTATAAGATTGCCACCAAGGATTCTGTAGCTGTGCTCCTATCCTCTATGATGGCGCACGTTGTTCCAGCCAATGAAACTTATGATCAGGCACTTAGAGATCCACAGGCAGCAAACTCATTTGAAACGGTAGCACCTTTTGTTAAGGGCAATTCGGATATGATGTACAACTTTGCTAAACGTGGGGTTATTCTACTTTCCCATAAGTATGTGGATGCCTGGGGCGCAAAAGGAGCACGATTGGTAACAGTTTCGCCTGGAGTTATAGAAACTCCTATGGCCTTAAAAGCTGCAGAAGAACATCCAGAACGCATGGAAATGATAAAACAAGCCACGCCTTTAAAAAGAAACGGTCAATCCCAAGATATAGCCGATGTTGTAGGCTTCCTAGCTAGTGATGCTGCTAGGTTTATCACCGGTACAGATATTTTGGTAGACGGTGGTGTGATTCATAATATTAAAAAAATGAATTAGGGCTATTGTTTAGGACTTTTATCAAACTGAATGGCGTTTGTTACCTTCAACATACTTCTACTCATAGCATATAACCATCGCAGTTGTTCCCAAACTAAATGCGCTTCTTGATAATCTCTTTCTGAAGATGAATCTTCTGAAGACATGAAGCGCATTTTATTTAATAATTGCTCGTTAAAAAAAGCTGCCTCATTAGGAATATTAATGGCTTCTTTAGACTCGTTATTCTTTAAAGCTATCAGAACCAAGCTTAAATTGTTATCTATTTTACTTGTAGCTTCTTTAAACATTTCAGAAGCTTTTGTGGTTGGATTATGCTGAATATAGGAACTTAAAGAGGCTAGTGAGGATAAAAAGGTATGGTTTAGCTCTACTAGTTCGTATATTTTATCAAGATTTTTTTGTTTCGATTTTGGCTCTTGTGCCATACGCTGAAAAGCTGAGTTTAGATTCGATGTTTCTAAAAAGGCTTTTTTTCGAGACACTTTATAACTGGTTGTCACGTGCCCCTTATCCTGATACAATTTGATTATTTGATTTAGGAAACCCCTGTTTGCTTCCACACTCGTTTCTATATTTTCGTTTATTTCCGAAAAGCTCCAGGCTGGCCATAGCCAAAGCATGGCAAAAAACGACAGACCAGCTCCTAAAACCGTATCGATAATTCGGTATTGAATCACGGACAACACGTCTGGTTGTAAGATGGCGTAAATAAACACCACACTCAAGGTAATAAAAGTTGCTGAGGCTTTATAATTCCTTTGAACCATAGAAAAGGCTACCACTAAGGATAGCACACCTAAAACGCCATAAGCAATTGGGTTTTGGATTAAGAATACCACTCCTGTAGCGATAACCCCACCTATAAGTGTCCCAATAATACGATCTTTAGAACGGGTTTTAGTTAAGCCATAACTAGGACGCATGATTACGATTATGGTAAGAAGAATCCAATACGGGTTTTGAAAGGCAAACACCGTACCTATCACATACCCAATCATTAAGGTAACGGCCAACCTTAAAGAATGTTTAAAAATATTGGATTGTAGACTCAGGTTTCTAACTAATAGCTTCGGGTCGTAATCTTGAGCAACTATAAAGCGTTTTAATTCACGGGCATCTATAAACTCTAAATCGTCCACATTTGGATTTCCTAAAAGCCATTTTATGCGTTTTAATTTTTGGAACTGCTTTTCTTGATATTCCAATAAATTTTGAAGCATCAAATAAGACTCATAATCACTTGTTTTTGTTTCCGATTTCAGGACGTTTATTTGTGCTTCCACCTGTTTAAAACATTCCAACAAATGTTTGTTTTTAGGCAGTTTTGCTACATTATTTCTTGCCCCAGGAATGGTTCTTAGTTGGAGTGCCATTTCAAAAATAAGCTTTTGAAACCCTGCTATGTAGTTTGGATGCTTCTCTAGCAAGGCATCCATTTTATCGTATTTTACCGGATTAGCAACGGCTGTTTCAAGCATTTCCACTAGCTGAACAAAAACAAGCAAGCGCTTTCCTTTATAATTAGACCTTCCTGTTTGTTTGCGTGTATGAACTAAAATTTCCCTTAAGCTGGCATGTTTATCAACCAATTCACTTTGTAAATCTAACAATTTGGTCTGTAATTCATCGCGATTGGTTTGAGGTCCTAGTAATTGTCCACGCGTTTCTAGAAATTCAGCTGTTAGGTTAAAGGTGGTCGCAAACAACTCTTCGGTTTGGGCTTTCGGATTTATATAACCCCACAATAGTGTTAAAAGGAGATACCATACTCCTCCCACTCCAATTAAAACAGCATATTCATAAATTTCAAGGACATCACTTGTATGAGCAAAGCTTAAGACCAAGGCCAGTAATCCGGAAAAGCTGATTAATGAGGCCCTAAATCCGTAAACAGATATGAACGAAATACCAAAAGTTAAAAGTCCCAATACCGGTACCGTTAACCAAATTTTAAACTGTAAATAGCCTCCTATAAAACTAACAATCATAATTAAAAGTGCCGAGAACAAGATGCCATTAATTTTATGATGACGTTTCCCACTCACGTCACTTGGTGAAGACCAAAAGGCACCAAAGCAGATAGCTAAACCAATATCGAGTTGATTAAAAAATATCCCGATCAGTATGGGTATGGTAACTGCTATTCCTATTAAAACAGCTTTTGAGAAATCGCTGCTTTTTAGGAATTGTACAAAATCCTTGTAATTTTTAGATATGATTTGATTGACTTTATCCAAGGTAATTAATTAAGACCTCAAAGGTACAATTTAGCAACTAAATGAAGACTTTTTTTATAAATAAGGAAAAATAAAATATCCTATTTAGAACGCGTTCCCTTCTGCTTAAAAAAATAAAGGATTTCCCTGCTAAAGCTTAAGGTTTTATGTATTTTCGTATTGCAAAGGAAGTAAAGAAGTACATGTTTAGACATCAAGGAAAAAGTCGGACTTTAAAACATAACATTCATCTTGCAACGGTGTTATCGTTTGTTGCTGGACTGGTCAATGTGGTTGGTTTTTTGTCTTTTAAACAACTAACAACCAACGTTACTGGGCATTTTGCCTTATTTGTAAATGATATGTCGGATTTTGAATTTTGGAGAGGAACCATTTATTTCTTATACATTTTTTCATTTCTATTAGGCTCCTTTACATCCAGTTTTTTGATTGAGACTTTTAACGAGAGTAAAAAAATGAATGTATTTGCTATTCCAACCCTCATTGAATCGTTTATTTTAATCAGCATTGCACTTTTAAGTAATTTCACAGGCCTTCTACATCCAAACACCATCATCTGCCTGCTCCTGTTTTCTATGGGGCTTCAAAACTCGTATGTTACAAAAATCTCGAATGCCGTTGTTAGAACCACGCATTTAACTGGTCTTTTCACTGATTTGGGCATTGAGCTTTCTCAACTATTTTTTAGAAAAACAGACTTGTACAGAAAGAGTATAAAAGCAACTATTAAATTACGGATTTATATTATTTGTTTTTTCTTTTTAGGAGGATTGGTAGGAGGATTTTTCTTTTCAACCATAGATTTAAAGTTGAACACGTTGCTTATTGGCGCTGCTGTTTTATTAATGAGTTTGTTTTATGACGATTTAAGGTATTGGCTCATCTTAAAACAAAGAAAGCATAAAAGCCATGTCAAAAACTAAGGTATTAATTCCAAACCTCCTTTTAAGTTTACAAGTTCTCCGTCAAAAGCCCCC